>JAWOEJ010000243.1:0-14559 GCA_046482845.1 Desulfobacteraceae bacterium
GCTTGATCTTGAAGGAAACTTTAATAATTTTAAATCCACATCAGCAGAGGGGATTTTATATGAAACAGCCTATTACTCGATCATCAAGTTTTTTGAATTCCGCCGCCCCCAGCGGTACTCTCCTGTTTCATGCTTTGTTGTGCCTGTCAAGGCATGGACGTTTATAAGAAACACTCGTCAAAGCATTTCCATTGGCGGCGTTTCATTTTTCATTGTGGCCGGATCGATGATCATGGGCCGGCCATGCCGGTTTATACAAAAGGGAAAAACGCTGTCTGAATGAAGACAGCCTGAATTAACAAACTTTCATAAAAGAACAGACTAAAAAAAATAGATGATAACAACAAATTTCAGGCAATTACGGATGACAACGGTTCTATTTATGATCCTGGTGTCCATTCCGGCTGCCGGCATAAACGCAAGCCCGTCAGATAATATATTACAATTCGGGTACCATGTCAGCCAGATGGGAACCTTTGATCCCCACCTGGCCAAGGCATCCCAGGACCGGGTTATGGCCGACCTCATGTTTAACGGCCTGTTAAGATACATGCCGGGACAGGCCCCGGAAATTGAACCGGACCTGGCAGAGAAAATGCCTACATTCCACATGGAAAATGGAAAATATGTGTGCCGTATTTTATTGAAAAAAAACGTCATGTTCCATGCCGGCCCTGGCATTCCCTCCCATGAGATGACTGCCGACGATGTGGTCTATTCCCTGAACAAATCAGCAGACAAAACCCGCTCTGCCTATGCGGGCAGCTATGCAGGCATGACTGTGAAAAAAACCGGACGTTACGCGGTTGACATTATCATAGACCCTCCCCTGTCCACGCTTTTATTCCTTCCCAAACTGACCAATTACGGGGGCGGATTTATTGTCAGCAAAAAAGCTGTAACCACCATGGGAGATGATGATTTCAGCAGACACCCGGTAGGAACCGGGCCCTTTGCTTTTAAAAAATACCTGCCCGGCAAAAAAGTCGAACTGAGGGCCCACACCCCCTATTTCAAGGGCGCTCCAAAACTTGAGGGAATCGAGTTTCATTTGATACCCAGGCTGAAGGACCGGGAAACAGCCTTGTTCAGCGGCGCTCTGGACATTATCACGGGATCCGGGGAAAAAGGATGGAAAGCGTCCATTGAATCCCGGAAAAAAATAAGGGTTGATATCCACGGCGCCGGTGAAATGAACATTATTCTCTTTAATACCCGGATAAAACCCATGGATGATATCCGGGTGCGTAAAGCCATTGCCTATGCACTGGACCGTGATGCCTTTCTTCAGGCAACCTCACCTCAGGTTTCAGGTCCGGTTTTTTCTCCGGTCCCGGCTGTATTTATGCCGGGCGGACTGTCAAAATCAGATGTCGATGAACTGGGCCTGGAATACGCTCAAAATCTGAAAAAGGCAAAACACCTCCTTGCCCAGGCGGGCTATCCAGATGGATTCACCCTTGACCTGGCAGCTTCAGAAAAACGCCTTTTTCAAACCAATTATCAGATTATTAAACAGCAACTCTCACAGATCGGGATTGAATGCAGGATTACAACACTGTCCCACAAGGATATGCACAACAGCATCAGAGACAAAAAAAATCCAAAACCCATAGTGTTCTATGTTGCCTGGCGGCCCAATGCAGATGCATACCTGACCCAGTTTTTCCACTCAGATTTTATTCCAGACGGCATAAAAAAAACAGCCACTAATTTTTCCTGCTACAATAAAATCGACAGACTGATCCAGGATGCCCGGTTTGAAATTGATTCAAACCGGCAGATTGATCTCTGGCACCAGACCCAGGTCATAATTCTCAATGATATGGCTGCCCTGCCGCTGATGTATACCCTGCAGATCTTTGCCAGGAAATCCTGTATAGATTACGGACACCCCGTTGAAACCAGCATGGCATTATACCCCCAGTTCACGGAAAACACCTGTTTCAAAGAAAATTAGTGAATGGGGTAAATCTTCGGTTATTGCGCTTTTGTTTAAATTTGCCTTTAAACAGAGACCTTTGTCAAAAGCGCAATAACCGAAGCCTGACCCCGTGACCCTGTTGATCAATAGGTGGAGATAGAGCTAATCAGAACTGCTGCCAATAAAAGCATAGTCGTGGGCAGTGACCGATTTCAAAAAAAATATAATGGTTAGCATTCTTTATCTTTTGGTCTGCTGTAATCAGATCAGGCCCGGCAGCCAGGTAATAATCCAGGGAAAGAGAATCAAAATCAAAATCGTCAAAAGATAGGCCGGCAGAAACATGGATACCCCTTTAAACACATCCTTGAGCTGCACATTGTCTGCAATGCCGGCCACCACATAGGTGGTGGCCCCCACAGGCGGGGTAACTGCCCCAAGGGTGGTGACAATGGTGATGGTCACGGAAAACCAGATGGGATCATAGCCCATGGCCACGGCCAGAGGGAAAAATATGGGAATGGTGATCAAAAGCAGGGCCAGGGCATCCATAATGGCCCCGCCGGCTATATAGATAAGGCTGATACAGATCATAATCATCGTATCTGACATCTCAAGACCGGCCACAAAAGAGGCCAGATCATAGGGAATTCTGGTGATGGCAAGGAACCGGCCGAAAATCATGGCACCGGCAATCAGCATGATCACCATGCACGACACCCTTAAGGTGTCTTTGACTGCTTTTTTAAAATTATCCCAGGACAGGGTTCTGGTCATCACGGCAATGAGCAGTGCAAAAAACGCCCCGGCAGCTCCGGCTTCTGCAGGTGTAAAAAATCCCATGTAAAGCCCTGCCATGATCAGGCAGAACAAAATGAGCATTTCTATTCCTCCGGAAAGGGAGGCAATCTTTTCTTTTAAGGAGCTTTTTTCAGCGGCCAGTCCCAGACCCGGTTTGATTCTGCAGACCACGACAATGGTTAAAAGCAAAAGCAGGGTTAAAACCAGGCCGGCACCGATACTGCCGTAAAACAGTCTGGCAATGGACTGTTCCGTGGCCAGACCGATGATGATAAGTACCACACTGGGAGGGATCACCACACCAAGGGTGGACCCGCAGGCAATGGCCCCTGTGCTTAAAACAGAAGAATACCCGTATTTTTTCATCTCAGGCAGGGCTACGGTGCTCATGGTGGCAGCTGTGGCGGTATTTGACCCGCATATGGCGGCAAAGGCGCTGCAGGCAATAACAGTTGCCATGGCAAGGCCGCCCTGGATATGCCCCACCCATTTATTGGCTGCCCGGTAAAGTCTTTTGTTCACGCCCGAATAAAAGGCAATCTGCCCCATAAATATAAACAGGGGGATAACGGTGAGGCCGTATTTGGAACATACAGACCAGAATACCGACCCTGTCATATTCAATGCCGCATTAAAACTGATCACATATGAGAAGCCGGCAAACCCCACAACAGCCATGGAAAACCCCACAGGCATACCAAATATGAAAAGCAGGAGCAGCAAAGCTGAAACACCGATACCGCCGACAAGGGCCAGGCTCAATTTGAATTCCCCCCTTTTTTAAAAAGCTCATAAAGGATAAACAGCACCAGAACAAAGGTGCCAAAGGCAAGCACCAGAATAAAGGGATAATAAATCATCTGCAGAGTTTCAGATACCTCGCCCACGCTTTTCATGTTCAGGGCCTTTTTAATGAGCTGCCAGGTCAAAAGCGAAAAAAAAAGACCGCAGATCATTGCGTTGATTTTCTGTAAAACCCGCCTTAATTTTTCTGGAAACCGGTCAAACAGGATGCTCACGTAAAGGTGTTCTTTTTTGTCATGGGAATACCCCAGGGAAAGGGCAAACAGCATGGCCCCGAGAAATCCCATTATTTCAAAGGTTCCCCTTATTGGCATGCCGAACTGGCGGAACAGGATATTACCGCAGGTCAAAAAAACCATACAGACCAGAAAACAGCCTCCGCAAAAAATCTGAAGGCTGTTGATTTTTCTTAACAAGTCAATCATTTTTATTCCATAATAAGCCATCAGCCATCAGCCATCAGCCATCAGTTATCAGTTATCAGCTATCAGTTATCAGCTATCATCTGCAGGCAGAGGGCTGAGGGCTTTAAGAGAACTTATTTACTGTTTTTTTCAATGAGTGAGGAAATGTTTTTGACAATCTCCTGCCCATTAAATCCTTTTTGGCCGGCTTTTTCTACCCAGTCATGAACAATGGGAGACAACGGGGTATTCCACTTTATCTTTTCCTTTTCATCAAGGGTTATAAATTCAACCCCCTGATCCTTTGACCATTCAACCGCATTGTTCACATGGGAATCCATGTAGGTTCCTGTCCATTCTGCCTGTTCCCTGGAAAGATCATTGATCACCTGTTTCACTTCATCGGACAGAGCATTCCATTTTTTCATGTTCATGACAACGGCAAAGGGATACACAACCGTGTCTGTCATGGTGACGTACTTGCAGTCCTCGGCAAATTTTAGGTCCTTCATCACCTCAAGGGAAGAAAAAAGGCCCTGGACCACACCCTTTTGAAGGGCCTCAGGCGTGGCAGACATGGGCATACCGATCTGATTGGCTCCCCAGCGTTTCAGGATCTCGGCAGCGCCGCCGGAGGCCCTTAAATCAAGTCCCTTAATATCCGTTAAGGTTCTCACCGGGGTTTTGCTCATGATATTGGCCGGCGCCGTGGTAAACATGGTTAAAACCTTTACCTTGTCAAAGGATGCCGGCTGATACCTGTTATAAAGGTCAAAAAGTACAAGACTGCCTGTTTTTGAATCCGGAATGCCAAGGGGCAGGCTTACCGCATTGGTAACGGTAAAACGTCCGGGCTGGTAGGCCATGCACAGACACCCGATATCTGCCTGGCCGGCAATCACACCATCCATCATAGCCTTTGCTCCAAGCAGTGTTCCTCCGGGAAATGTGTTGATTTTCAATTGATTGTCTGTTCTCTTTTCCACTTCTTTTTTCCACCGTTCCATCTGAACACAGGGAAACGTCGGGGCAGGCGGGAAATTGGCGTAATTCAGGGTTGTTGAACCGGCATGTCCCTGGATTTGAAAAAACGGCATTACAAAAAGCAGTGCCAGAACAGCAGTAAAGGTAATAAATAGCTTCTTCATAACCCTCTCCTTGTTTTTTTTATATGAAAGCCATCAGCCATCAGCTAACAGCTTTCATGTTTTGTTGTGCCTGTCAAGGCATGGACGTTATACTCGGTTATCAAGTTTTTATGGAAGGGCCGATTAAGAACCCCCAGCGGTATTCAAAAAACTTGATGATCGAGTTATAATAAATTTTGGTTAAAATCCGTTTCTCTTATCAAAAACCCGCTGACTCTTTTTCTGGGTTCTCGGCAGGGTTTTGGCCGGCAGGACCTCAACCTCTGACCGGACAAGAAGCCTTTTCCTGATCCTGTCTGATACCAAGGCGGCCAGGGCCTTGTCATCACATGAAAAATTGTTTTCACTTTTTTCCACCCTGATCACCATGGCATCCCTGCCGTCTTCCCTGTGATACAGATGGATCTGATACTCACTTCCCACGCCTTCCACGCTTCCCAGTATGAGATCAATATGGCTGGGATAAATATTGACCGCCCGGTAGATGAACATATCATCACTTCTGCCCCTTATTCTGCCGTGCCGGGGAAATGAAAGTCCGCAGGGGCACGCTCCGGGAATGATTCTTGTAATATCATGAGTTCTGTAGCGGATCAGGGGAGCGGCTTCCTTTTTCAGGCTGGTAATGACAAGTTCCCCTTCCTCCCCCGGGGGGAGCGGCTTCAATGTATTGGAATCAATGATTTCATAAATAAAAAGATCATTCCAGTAATGGATGCCCTGATGGCAGCTGCAGTCCAGCCCGGTTCCAGGACCGTAGAGTTCGGTAAGGCCGTAGATATCATAGAATTCTTCCACACCCAGCAGTTCTTTGATGCGGTTTCTCATGGCTTCACTGTGGCGCTCGGCTCCGACAATAATTTTTTTAATATTGATTTTCGATAAAAGGTTTCTCTTCTTGATCTCTTCCGCCATAAGAAGGGCCATGGATGCCGTGGAACAGAACACAGTGCTCTTCATGTCCACCAGCATCTCCACATGCATATCTGTATTTGCAGGTCCCATGGGAACGGCCATGGCACCGAATTTTTCACATCCCAGTTGAAACCCGGCACCGGCTGTCCACAATCCATATCCTACGGCAATATGCACCCGGTCCTGCGGGGTGACTCCGGCCAGCTCGTAACACCTGGCAAACATGTTTGCCCACAGATCAATATCATTCTGGGTATAACACATGACCTTGCGCTTGCCTGTTGTTCCCGATGAACTGTGAATGCGCACCACATCTTTTTCATCAACGCTTTTTAATGGAAAGGGATAATCTTCTGCAAGGTCGGCCTTGTCAAGAAAAGGCAGTTTTTCAAGGTCGGCCAGGGTTTTTACATCATTGACATCAACCCCTGCCCGGCTGAATTTTTTCCGGTAAAGGGGTGAATTTTTTACGGCATGGCCCAGTGTCCATTTAAGGCCTTTCAGCTGTATGTCTTCAATTTTCTCTGGTGTTAGATCTCTGGGGATAAATCCCATGACTGCTCCTTTATCATCATGGTTTAAGGGTTGAAAAACCGCGTTCAAATGCGGTTAATGCAGACTGAATAAGGTCTGGGTCTTTTCCGGCCAGCCGCTTTTTAATCTCGGCATTTACCTTTTCAGGGGGACATGCCGGAACTGCGGCCATGGCTGCCCCGAGCATATAGAGGTTTACAGATCCCTGGTTGTTATCTGTTTTTACCAGCTGGCCGGCATCAATTCCATATATGCTGTTCCTCCGGGTGCTAAAAGAGTGGTGTTCAGAAGCCAGGGCATTGACAACGGCCTTCCCCTGTTCTTTAAGATACCCTAGGTGCGGGGAAAGGGTTTCAGCCTTCAGGGCAATTAAAAGATCCCCGTGTCCCGGACGGATAAGGGGGCTTTTAAACCCGCCGGCTTTTAAATGTGAAATAACAATACCACCCCTCTGGGCCATGCCGTGGGTTTCCGATGTCAGCACATGACAATTGTCAGCCATGAACGCTTCAGCCAGCAGGCGGGTAATAAAGAGAACGCCCTGGCCGCCGACTCCGCTGATGATAATCTGTTGATTCATATTACTGCTCCAAAGGGGAGGCTTCCACCCCGGGTATGATTGATTTTTTAGGACAGACATGGATGCAGGCACCGCAGCCTGTGCACAGGGTATAGTCAACAAAAACTCTTTCCTCATCAGCATCCATAATAAGGGCCGGACACTCAAAATGGGAAATGCAGTAACCGCAGCCGTCACAGGTGTCTGTCACCACAACCTTCTGTTCTGCAGGAACTGATGAAAAATCTTTTTTCAGGGACAAAAGACAGGGGGATCTTGAAATCACAACGGCCGGGCCTTTTTTCCGGGCATAGTTCACTGCTTCCTTTAACAGGGATCGAAAAGCCATCCCTTCCATGGGATCACCTATTTTTAAGTAGGTAATACCGCAGCCCTTGACCAGTTTTTCAATATCAACCTTTGACAGATCTTCGCCAAGAACGCCTTTGCCCGTTGCAGGGGTGGGCTGATTACCGGTCATGGCAGTGGTCCTGTTGTCCAGGATCACAAGAAGAAAGCGGGCATTCTGAACCACCGCATCAATAAGGGCCGGTACACCGCTGTGGAAAAAGGTGGAATCCCCTATGGTGGCCACAATGGGTGGGCGCTTGTCATCATCAAAGGCATGGGCAAAACCAGCGGCCTGACTGACGGCCGCACCCATGCAGAGTACTGTATCCACTCCCCCGAGGTTCATGCCCAGGGTATAGCATCCGATATCGCTGGTATAAATCCCTTTTGGCGCTGCTTTTTTAATGGCAAAAAAACTCGCTCTGTGGGGACATCCCGCACAAAGCGTGGGGCGTTTTCCAGGTGCCGGCGTTAAATGGGATGAACCTGGTTCCACAGTCAAAAAATCGGCCATGATCTCCTCTATGGTTTCCGGAAGCAGCTCCCCTGTTACGGGCACATCACCGCTGTTCTTTCCTTTTACCCGGTCCCTTGCCCCCAGCTGCATTTCAATAATCCCGGTGGTCTCCTCAAAGACAAGGATCTCTTTATGTTCCTTGAGAACAGATTCAATAAAATCCCCATGAAGGGGAAAGGGCTGGATAACCTGGTAAAGGGAAACCTTATCTGTAAGGGCCAGATCCCTTAAAATATCCTGGACATGGGAAGCTGCCACACCGGAAGCAACAATGGCCTTTTCAGATTTGGGATCAAGGTTCAGACACAGGGGCGCAGTGTCTCTGTAATCGGCAATCTGTTTGAGTTTTTCCTCAAGTTCATTGTGAAGCTGATAACGAAATTTTGGAGTGGCCGCCCATCTCCCTGGATTTTTTTCAAAACTGGCCTGAATGCTGTCTTTTTCAATCTGTTTTCTGACTATATCCTGGCGCGCGTGGCAGACCCGGGTGGTGGGCCGTATCATAACGGGAATTTCAAAGGCCTCTGACAATTGAAATCCAATTTCAACCATCTGCCTGGCCTGCTCGGGCGAGTCCGGATCAAGTACGGGAATTTTAGCGCCCATGGCAAAAAGCCTGGAATCCTGTTCTGTCTGGGAGGAATGGGGTCCGGGGTCATCCGCACTTATAATAAGAAAGCCGCCTTTAACACCAAGGTAGGCGGCGCTCATAAATGGATCGGCTGCCACATTGAGCCCCACCTGTTTCATTGCCACAGCCGCTCTTAAACCGGCAATACTGGCGGTATAGGCGATTTCAAAGGCCACCTTTTCATTGATGGCCCACTGAACATGGAGGTTGTCAAGCTTTTCAGCCTTTTTCCAGAATGCCACCGCCGGCAGAATCTCAGAGGACGGTGTGCCTGGATAGGCTGTGGCCACCCGGCATCCATTTTCCACCAGCCCCCTGGCCAGGGCCTCATTGCCAAGCATCAGACTTAGATCATCCGTTTCCAACACTAATTATCTCCTTTTTTCTCCAAAAGCTTTAACGCAATCGAGTCTTTATTCTTAAGTATTTTCGATCCCCTTGTTATTTTACACAGACTGATATTGTATTTTTCAGCAATTTTACGCTGGGTCATACCCTTATGGAGATCGGTTAACAGCTTCCATCTCAGAGAAAGCACATTTAATTCCCCCGGGGTAAACATTTCCTTAAAAAAAATTTCAAGCTCATCAATATCTTTTATGGAAAAAATCTGCTCCAGAAAATCCCGGTCAACGCCCATAGGCTTTACTCCTGTACCCATTTCAATTGGTTCTCAAAGTTTTTGACTGGCAACCGCTGGGGGGCTCTTATTCGGCCCTTCCATAAAAACTTGATAATCGGGTATAAAATCATATGTTTCTGCACAGAGAAACTTACACCAATTAAATTTTTTGGCAACCCTTTTTTTAAACCTGATTTTAAATTTTTAGACCAAAAAGGTATTGAAAAAATAAGAAGGGGCTTTTGCTTGACTCTTAACAGGGTATGATGGTACTTACATAAAAAAAGTATCACTGTGTTCTGGAACATCATGTGCTTCAGGCTGGAAACCATACCATAGAAACGGAAAACCTGAGACAGGAGATCAGAATAAAATTAAGATAAATTCCTGAATCTGGAACCATTAGGAGGATAACCCATGGAAATCATTGGCATTGATGTGGGGTTTGGGTTTACCAAGGCGTATAACGGCTCAAATTCTGTTATCTTTAAATCCATCCTTGGCGATGCCACAGACATTCAGTTCAATCCGCTCATTGGGAAAGATCCGGCTACCTCCAATCTCCATGTAACCATTGATGACAACTCCTATTTTCTTGGCAATTTTGCAGAAACCCAGTCCAGTGTCAGGGACTTTACCCTGGAACAGGACAAACTGCTGTCTGATTTTGTAAAAATTCTTGCTGTAACAGCCGCCGGGGTATGCAGTGAAGGGGACGGCCCTTTAAACGTTGTTTCAGGCCTTCCTGTAGGGTTTTACAAAAGAGATCATAAAAAATTCAAGGACGCCATCACAGGGCATCACGAAATCACCTTTCATCATCAGAATGGAAAGGATGTCACCCGAAAAATTCATATCAACAAGGTTCACATGATTCCCCAGCCCATTGGAAGCATATTCAACCGAATCATGGATGACCATGGAAAACTGACCAATAAAGAGCTGTCCATGCAGAAAATCGGCGTCATCGACATTGGTTTCAGAACAACGGATTTCAGTATTTTTGATCATCTGAAATATGTAGAGCGCAGCTCCACCACCATGGACACGGGTATTTCCAAATGTTTTTCCGTTATTGCCAAAAAACTCAGGGATGAGAGCAGTGTCAATGTGGAGCTCTACCGGATGTACAAATTTATTGAAAAAGGAATGATTAAAATCAGAGGCAGAGAATATAATATCTCCAATCTTAAAAAACGGGTGTTTACCCATGCTGCCTCGGCCATTGCCTCGGATGTAAACCGGTTATGGGAAGATGACTGGGACATTGACACCATCCTCCTTTCCGGTGGGGGCAGTATGGAGCTTGTCCAGTACCTTCAGTCGGAAATTCAGGGAAATATCATCCCCATTTCAAGCAGCCAGGATGCACGGCTTAACAATGTTTACGGGTATTTAAAATTCGGCAGATACAAATGGGGATATGCAAAACCTGCCCCCCCGAAAAAAGAAAGTGCGGATATGGGGTCAAAGGAAACTGCCGATGAAAAAGACAATACAGAGAACAGCACCAGCGATGGTCAGCCCACAAAAAACGGAAAACCGCTTTCATGGCTGAAAAGGCAATAGAAGACCTGCCTTAAGGAATACAAACCACAGAATACACAGAACACTCAGAAAAAAAAATGAGTAAATTTCTGTGTTTTCTGTGGTTAAAATAAAAAGGGTTTGATGAAAAGGCAATAATAAAGAGGATCATGAACCGGAAAAAAATTTCAGATATTCTTGAAAAAGTGGAAAAGGGCCAGCTGTCTGCCAAACAAGGCACAGAGCAATTAAAACACTTTTTTTTTGAAAATATAGACTATGCCAGAATTGATCATCACAGATCCATAAGAAAGGGATTTCCTGAAGTTATCTTTGGTCAGGGAAAAACAGCCGCCCAGATCACCGGTATTTTAAAATCCATGGCAGCCCAGGAGGATATTGTACTGGTCACCCGGGTGTCCAGGGACAAGGCCCTTGAGATCCAAGGCCAGATCAGGAACACGACATATGACAGCGAAAGCAGCATACTCATGCTTAAAAACGCACCTCCCAAAATCAGAACAAAGGGAGAGATTCTGGTCATCTCGGCAGGCACATCAGATATTCCCGTAGCAAGGGAAGCCAGCCTGACAGCAGAGGCAATGGGAAACCGGGTCAGCACCCTGTTTGACGTGGGAGTGGCAGGGATTCACAGGCTGTTTGCCCACAGCGCCCTTATTGAACAGGCATCGGTTATCATTGTTGTTGCCGGCATGGAGGGGGCTCTGCCCAGCGTTGTTGCCGGCATGGTAAGAGCCCCGGTAATTGCCGTCCCCACCAGTGTGGGCTATGGAACAAGTTTTAACGGCGTCACCGCCCTTCTCGGGATGCTCAACTCCTGCAGCTCCAATATTGCGGTTGTCAATATAGACAACGGGTTCGGCGCAGGCTACATGGCCTCTTCCATCAACCATCTGTCCTTAATAGATGACAAATGACAATTCATCACCCTAAACATCTCTTCTTTTCAAGACGATTTCATTGTGTTGGTTGACAATCGGATCCAATGGTTTCCCGGATTCCAACCCTGTTCGGACCTTCCATAAAAACCTGATAATCGAGTAAAGAAGCGGATCTTTTCTTGATGATGAATCGTCCCGTTGATTTCAACAAAGCTTTGGAAAAAGCAATTCTTATGCTAACAGAGAAATAATTGAAAAATCCGAACCAGGGCAATCAGTGGTTAGCAAAAAGCATGCGCCTACTGATGCCTACCGTAAGGCTCACGTTATGAAAACTCTATTATTAACAATATTATCCAGTATATTTTTTATTCAAAGCCTAATCGCTGAGGAATGCATATATACTGCAAAACAATCGCCAGACAATCCGTATCCAGAACCTTCTGCTCAGGGTGAATGTGGCAAACTTATGGGCGATGACAGTTTCAAGATGTACCAAAAACATCTCAACAGATTGCTGTTTGATGGGAATGGTTTAGCGACCGTATTTGCAGGGAGAAAAGTATTCTATGTTTTAAAAGATGGAACATCGGCCCGGGTCCAATATTTTGATAATGGTCCTGACTATTTCGTTGAAGGACTTACACGGACAATATCAAAGGGAAAATACGGATTCATGGATGACAAATTAAATATTATATAGTAAAAATAAAATCGGTATAGTTAACCATATTTGCCCTGTTCACCTTACCATAACCCTGGAGGAGGTCTCCATGTTGTCACCCATAAAAATCGGTATCAGTTCCTGTCTGCTGGGAAATCTTGTCCGGTATGACGGCGGTCACAGCCATGACCGCTTTCTTTCCCAGACCCTGGGAATGTTCACCGCGTATGTACCGGTATGCCCGGAAGTGGAATGCGGTATGCCCATCCCCAGAAACTCCCTGCGCCTGGAGGGAGACCCGGAAAATCCCCGGCTGGTCACCCGCAAAACCCGTGAAGATCACACGCAGCAGATGCAGACCTGGATCGAAAAAAAACTGCCGGAACTGGAAAAGGAAAATTTGTGCGGATTCATTTTCAAAAGCAAATCTCCCAGCAGCGGCCTTTACCGGATCAAGGTATACAGCGATGACAACAAGGTGAGAAACAACGGGGTCGGACTGTTTGCCAGGGCTTTTACCCAACGGTTTCCCCGGATCCCCGTGGAAGAGGCGGGCCGGCTCAATGATCCCAAACTGCGGGAACATTTCATTGAAAATATTTTCACCCTGCAGCGCTGGCGCGGTTTTCTGGAAAGCCATCCCACCCCGGGAAAACTGGTGACCTTTCACACGGCCAACAAGCTGCTGATCCTCTCCCACAGCCAGGACATCTACCGGCAGATGGGCAAACTGGTGGCCCAGGGCAAACAGCTGGCGTTCAATGATCTGCTGGATACCTATGAAGGACTGCTGCTCAAAGCCCTGGACCTGAAAACCACCATCAAAAAAAACATCAATGTACTCCAGCATGCCATGGGGTTTTTCAAGAATGATCTGGCCGGCCCTGAAAAACAGGAACTGCTGACCAGCTTTGACCAGTACCGGGACGGATATGTGCCCCTGATTGTGCCGTTGACCCTGATCAAACACTATGTGATGAAATATGATCAGCCCTGGCTCAAAACCCAGACCTATCTCACCCCCCATCCATTTGAACTGAAGCTGAGAAATTATTTTTGATATATATATTCCTCATGCACGTTTATCAAGTTTTTATGGAAGAACCGATTAAGAGCTCCTAACGGCTGCTCTGTCATGAACATTGAGAACCAAAAGAAAATAAAGGAAACACCAGCCATGACCGTCTTATACATCCCCCACGGTGGAGGGCCATTACCTTTACTCAATCACAAAGGACACCGGGACCTCATTGAATTTTTAAAGCATGTGCCAGAGCAGATTCAAACACCGGAGGCTGTTATTGTCATCAGCGCCCATTGGGAACAGTCCATTCCCTCATTGACTGCCAGTGCTTCTCCCCCCCTGATCTATGACTATTATGGGTTTAAGCCCGAAGCCTATGAAATTGAGTATCCAGCTCCCGGTGCCCCCCGTCTGGCAGAAAAAATATTTTCCGTTTTTGAAAAAAACGGTATCCGCTCCCAGCTTGAGCAAAGATGGGGGTTTGATCATGGCATGTATGTGCCCCTCAAACTGATGTACCCGGACGCTCAGATACCATGTGTCCAGCTTTCGTTGATCAACGGGTGGGATCCGTTGGCGCACATTAATTTAGGGCGGGTGTTAAAAGAAATAACGGCCGAAAACATTTTAGCGCTGGGTTCAGGGTTTTCGTTTCACAATATGAAAACATTCGGGCAGACAACTGAAGATCAAAAAAATATCGCGTTTGATGACTGGTTATCAGAAACAATGACCAATCCTGAATTGTCGCCCTCAGAACGGGAAGATCGATTGATTCACTGGGAGAACGCCCCCCACGCGCGGTACTGCCATCCCATAGAAGACCATCTTCTCCCCCTGCACGTTTGCTACGGCATAAATGAGACACCTGCCAAAATGATTTTCAACGGATATGTCCTTGGCAAAAAATGCTGTGCCTTTCTTTGGCAGTGACCGGTTTAGCCTGCCAGTAAAGTCGCCTGATAGTTTAAAGGCTGTTGTCTTAACCATATTGCTTTTTTTTATATGAAAGCCATCAGCCGTCAGCCATCAGTACTCAGCTAAAAGCTAAAAGCTAACAGCTAACAGCTAAAAGCTAAAAGCTAAAAGCTAAAAGCTTTCATGCTTTGTTGTGTCCATCAGGACATGGGGAATAGTTAAAAAAAATTAAAAATTATTACTTGACATTATTGTGCAACCCCGTATAGTATTTGGTAGAGTTAGCATCAACAAATAAAAAACAGCAGAAAAAA
>JAWOEJ010000001.1:0-16537 GCA_046482845.1 Desulfobacteraceae bacterium
GTGAGACACAATTACTGTGAAAAAGGTGATAATAGTGCCAACAATCAGCAGGACAAAAAAGAGTAGTCCCACTTGATAGAAAAGGACACGGTTTATTTCACTTTTAGTAATACCTCTGTCAATATAGTTGTTTACATCTTTTTCATAAAACACATTGTAGTAGAGCATGATAGAGGAACCTAAAATAATGAACCCAATTACAGTTAAGTGTTGTTCAGGTATTGAAGTGCTGCGCCATTTCTTCCAGAAAATGCTGCTCAAATTCAACCGCAACCAGCTCTTCCTGGATGGAAACAAAGAGAAGACCAAAAATTTTTCTTCTATATCTCAATTGAACCACAATGGACGCCCAGGTCCTGCGGCAGGGCAGGCAGCTGCAGTGTCTGCAGTTCAAGGAATTGTGCAAAAAAAGCAGGGCATCTTCTGTTTTCAGAGCCTGCTGCACACAGGGCGAAGAAAGGGGTACACCCAACCCATTGTTTTGACTCTCGTCCCGGGCAGCTGGTTTTAAAGTCTCATTTTCTGCCGATCCTGTTCTGCTTCTGCCGGTGAGAATGATTTCAGCATCACTGTATTTCCGATGCTGTTTCAAGGCACAGGTCACTGAGGCAACAAGGGAATCAATCTCGATCTCCCTTATCAGAATAAGATTTATGTGTTGAAATGCATCGGTTCTGTTCCTTTCCGGATTGTAGACTGCCAGCATTTCAACTCTCCTCTCTTTTCTGAATCTGTTTTTTTCTCCTGTAACGATAGGTATGGTGGTTCATATTCAAGAGTTTTGCCGCCATGCTCTCATTGCCCCTGGAGAGCCTGAGTGCTTCATTGATATAAAAATTTTCTATGTCGTCCAGAACTTTCTCAAAGTCAATCCCCTTGGATGTCAGGGCGGGAAGCTGATTTCTGCAATTGTTACCGGCGGGGGGGGCTGATACATCCCCGATTCCCATATCCTGTGGTGAAAGCGCTGTTTTCCTTGTCACAAGAACCCCTCTTTCAATGATATTTTTAAGTTCTCTGACGTTGCCGGTCCATGGATGCGTCAAAAGCACCTCTTGTGACGCTTCTGTAAAAGAGGTCACTTCCTTGGAAAATTTCTTGCTGAACCTGTGAAGAAAAAAGCGGGCAAGGGGAAGGATATCCGTTGGTCTTTTGCTCAACGAGGGCACAGACACCTTTACCACACTGATCCTGAAGTAAAGGTCCCGCCTGAAGCATCCCTGTTCGATCATCTGGTTCAGATCCCTGTTGGTTGCCGAAACAATCCGGGTCTGCACGTGGTGCTTTTGTGAGCCGCCCACCCTGAAGAAGTCACCGGTTTCAATAAATCGCAACAGCTTTGCCTGGGCATCCAGGGAAAGGTCTCCGATCTCGTCCAGAAACAAGGTGCCGTTCATCGCTTTTTCAATCAATCCTTTTTTTCCATGGGGATCTGCACCGCTGAAGGCACCTTTGTCATAACCGAACAATTCGCTTTCCAGGAGATTGTCAGGAATGGCGGCACAGTTCAAGGTAACAAATTCCCCCCTGAAATTCGGGCTTCTATGGTGAATGGAACTGGCCACAAGCTCTTTTCCCGTGCCGGTCTCTCCCAGGATAAGAACCGGCGTATCAGGGCTGTCTGCAACGGTATTGACAAATTCAAGCATATCCTGAATAACATCGCTTTCTCCAATAAAGCAGGGAAGAGAGTCATCAAGGATCTTATCCTGGAGATTTTTGACATCCTTTCTGAGTTTTACAGCTTCCAGGGCGTTGCCCATGGCAATTTCAAGATTATCACTTTGAATGGGTTTAACCAGATAATCATAGGCGCCAAGTTTCATGGCGGCAATGACCGTGTCTATATCTTCATAGGCCGTAATCATGATAACAGGGATCCGGGGATAACAGCCCTTTAATTCTGCAAGCAGATCAATACCGCTGATATCCGGCAGGCCGATATCAAGGAGCACCAGATCGGGAAAATGTTTTGGGATCTCTGCCAGGGCCTTTGTGCCGGATGCATAGGTGTGAATGATGTAAGTCTGAGCCAGGAGCATGTTAAGCCCCTCCCTTATGGTCTCTTCATCATCAACAATAAATATTTTATGCAGATCTGTCATTTACGCACTGCGTGTTTGATTTTTTTCATTTTTTGTCCCGGATACCCTTATTGTAAGGGACACCTGTTTCTTTCAAAAAGGGGATCCGGGATATATCCTTAAGATTCCAGGATACGGTCACACATATTTTTAAATATATCTGTGAGTTTTAAAACACCGACAATCTCATGGTCTTTTAATACCAGCAGGGATTGATGGTTTCCTATAACAAGCATGTGAACCGCCTCGGCAAGGGAAGAATTTTCTGTAACAAATTCATCCTTGGCCGGTTTATCCATTATATCCTTGACTTTCTGCTTTGCTGCCTTTTTAATCATAACATCAAAATCTTCTTCCCACAGATAATATTTTTTAACCATGGAGCTTAAGAATTCACTGCTCAACCCGAAACGCGACAGATTTGTCTTCAATTTTTGGTCTGGTTCTTGAAACTGCCTGTATTTGGGCTCAACAGATCTTATAATATCTGTTGCCGACAATTTGCCTGTTATCTTTTTGTTATTGTCATAGGCAAGGACAGCTCTATGCCGGTACTGGTCTTTCTTACATCTGAGCTGGGCATTGTGAAGTGCCTTAACTGCATCAGAAAGGGTAGCATCCTCCGAAACGGTTGCGTATTCAGACAAGGGCACCATGAGATCTCTTACATTTTTCGTATTCATATGTTCTTATCCTTATAAAGCATTAATCAGTCGAGAAGAATCGGCATACCCATGATTGGCCATATAATTAAAACAGCTGCGGCAACAAGAACCATTAATATAACACTTGCCGGGATACCGTATTTGAAAAACTCGCCTGTTGTAAACTGTTTTGAATCGTAGGCAATGGCATTGGGTGCAGCCCCCACCAGAAGCAGAAAAGGCATGCCTGCAGTTACCAGGGCAGCAAAAATAATCACTTCCGGCGCAACATTAAGATAAGGTGCAATAACCAGTGCCACGGGCAGTGAAATAGCTATGGCAGCGACGTTCATGATAAAATTGGTCATCATCATGATAAAAAAAGCAATGCTTAATACAAAAACAAACCAGTTGGAATCCTTAAACATGGTCAGCCAGTTAATGGCCAGCCACTGAGCCGCTCCGGTCTGCCACAGACAGAAGCCTATACTCATGGCACCGCCGAACAGCAGGATAATATTCCAGGGAATGGTTTCAAGATCTTTTAGGTCAAGAATCCTGAGAATAAAAAACAAAATGGTGGATACCAGAATAATGGCTGTTTTATCCACCGGCGCAAGAACCGGAACAAAGGATCTTAAGGACATGACCAGAATACAGACAAAAATAATACTGCCGGCGATGATTTCCCTTTGGGTAATGCCGCCCATTTCCGCACTTAACCGTTTCGCCTTTTCCCTCAGCCCTGGAATGCTTTTCTTTTCAGGCTTGAAAAACACCATGAAAAAACCCCATAAAACAAAGACCATGAGCCATCCCACAGGAAACATGTAAAAACTCAGTTCAAAAAAAGTGATGTCTCTACCCACAATATCCTTGAAAAACCCAAGGGCCACAGCGCCCCTGGCCGCACCCAGCAGGGTAACAATACTGCCCGCTCCGGCCACATAGGCCATGCCGATGAACAGCCCTTTACCAAATTTTGTGGGTTCTTCCTTGTCCGTATACATTTCATAGATCGTAATCAGCAGGGGGTACATGGTGGCGGCCACTGCAGTATGGGCCATAATATGGGTCAGGGCAGCGGTTACCACAAAACAGCCCAGATAGATCATACTTGTTTTTTCCCCCACAATGGAGAGCATTTTATAGGCCAGACGTCTGGTCAGGCCGGTTTTGGTAAACACCATCCCGATCACCAGAGATGCAAAGATAAAGAGAACCGAGGGGGTCATGAAATCTTTAAATGCGGCATCAGCCGTCCTGATAAGAAACAGCACCTGCAGCACCCCAATGGTAAGGCTGGTCACACCAATGGGCACCACTTCAAACACCCACCATAAACCGCCCAGAAGAAAAACCGCTATGGCTCCCTTTCCCTGGGGGCTTAAGGCAAAATGCTTTCCTGACGGGTCAACCGCGTCAGGCCAGGGAGGGGAAAAATTTACCAGAAAAAAAAGCCCCACCCCGACTAATAGAATAATAATACGCTTCCAGTCAATATCGTAAGACTGTAACTCATTTGTATGGTGTGTCATTTTATAAATTCTCCTGATGTTACCAGCCGCGGGTACCTAGAATATGTTTAATTTCAGCCTGGCGGATTCGCTCATTATGTTCTTTTTTAATCTCATAAGCACTGTTGATTTTTTCAATCAGAACACTGGTATCTGCCGGTTTCATCAGAAAATCCAGAGCCCCCTGTTTCATGCCTTCAATGGCATTATTTACAGTGGCTTTTCCCGTCAGCATAATCACCGGGGTAATGGGCTTGGTCTTCTTTATCTGCTTAAGCGCTTCAATTCCTGATATTCCCGGCATGAGCACATCCAGTATAATGACATCGAAATCGTGTTTTTCTGCCATTTCAATTGCGCTTTCACCTGAAAAAACCGATGTCACTGCATAGTTTCTAAGCTCAAGCCGTTTGGCAAGCGCTTCAACAAAATCCTTTTCATCATCAACAAGCAGTACTTTGATTTTCATTTTTACATCCTTTGGTTAAAGGTTATATTTTTTCACAGGTAAACATATGAAAACATCATTGAAATCAACCAGACTAGGCAGTTACATTCCTGGCGTTTATTTTGTCGTATGCATGCTGCATGGTCCGGGTAAGCAGATCAATATCCGCGGGTTTCTGCAGATATGCAAAGGCCCCCAGATCCATGCATTTTTTCCTGTCATCCTCTGACCCGTGACCGGTGAGAATGATGACTTCGATCTCAGGCTTTGTCTGCTTGATCTTTTTGAGCACTTCAATACCATCAATACCGGGCATTTTAAGGTCAAGGACCATCACATCTGTTTCCTCCCTGTTGGTAAACTCCAGAGCCTGTTCGCCGTTCAGAACAATTTCATTGGCAAATTGCCGCATCTTCAGACGGTGAGAAAGGGTTTGAACAAACTCTTGTTCGTCATCCACCAGCAGAATCCGTGTGGGGGTTTCAAAATTATAATTATGTGTGATATCGGTCTGATAATAATTTTTTCCAATTTTTGTATCAACGGATGTAACACCCTCAATATCCATGACAAGGTTGACTATTTTCTGTTTAAAGGAAGAAAGCATCAGCACCTTTTTATCAATGGTGACCATTACACTGCCGCTGTCTGCTTCAGCTGAAAGGCCTTTTCCCAGAGTAGCCAGGGCTATTTCAACCCTGGCCGACAGATGGAAATCAGCAGCCTCCTTTTTTACGATCTCATCTGAAAGATCTGACAGGTTATTGATCTGATCCATGATGAACTTTATGGATTCCCCTGTGTTCATTTTATCTGTGGGAATGACAATGTCGTAAAGCTCGCTGTTCCAGGCTTTTTTCCGGGCCACCGTGTTTGTCCAGAGGAATGCATATCTGTCTGCTTCACTAATATTGTTTTTTATCTCTTTTTCCGTTAATCCAAGGGCCTCCATACCATTTTTGACCCGCGTGTCCTTATCGGTAATAATCAGAACCCTGAGGACATGGGAAACCTTTCTTGGAATCAAATGGCCGATGAGTCCATGGAGAATACAATTCCCCTCTTCAACATACTGGGCAACCTGCTCTTTCAGGCAGGCAATGCACTTTTCATTTTCATGGGTAAAATCACTAAAGGCAATCTGTCTGCTTTCTACCACCTTTTGTATGGTTGCTTCTTTAAGCTTGTGTTTAAGGGCGGTTTCACTGATTATCTCCTTATCGGTAATCATTCTGCAGCCCAGCTGCTCTGACAGCCCCTCTACTCGTTCCTGTGCTCTGGAATATATTCCATTTGTTATCATAAGTACTGACATGACACCCTCCTTTGTTATTTAAAATGGTTTCATTTTTTCTTCTGCCGGTTATCATAAAAACTTTCCAATACCCGGAAAGAACATATAAAACTCGGTTATCAAGTTTTTATGGAATGGCCGATTAAGAGCCCCGAGCGGTATTCAAAAAACTTGATGATCGAGTAAAAAGTATTTTTCAGGATCATACTTATCCTTAGGTATAGCAATAGGCATGCCATAAAAAATTATCTTTTAATTCAATAGGTTATTTTATCTCTAAATTTAGATAAGACTAAATGAAACAAAAAAACACTTTTCTCGAAAAAATGTAAACCATTATAAGACAATATGAAACGTGATAATTTTTAAAGCCTTGATTATCAATTTTTTATGGAGGGATCCCTGTGGCGGTGGTATTCAAAAAATCTTAGGACCGCAGATGAAATAAATTGAGCAAAATTGCGCCGAACTTTGGCTCATATACAAGGCGCAGCAAAGGTTTAATAGCAGGCCTATTAGGCCTTTGATGCAACGCGGTAGATGAGTCAAAGGGCAAGTAATTTTGGTCAATTTATAAAATTTGCGGTCCTTATGATCGAGAAACAAAAGAAATGGGGAAGGAAAAGAGAATAAAGATGTGCCAGGGCTTATTTGTCAAGCCTGTGGCAGGAACAAATTAACGCTGTTGCAGGTATTAACAATAAATAAGTTCGATTCCTGAATGGTCCTTTAGCACACTGATCCTGAAACCGGTTTTGCCGCAGACCAGGGTACATTTCTCCCACAGGGAAGACTTCTTAGTGCAAAGGGTGCTTAACTCATTCTTGAACACCTGGGCATTGCCAGGATTTGATCCCTTGATTTGAACAGCGGGCCTGTTTTTGTTTTTTTCAAGACTTATGGTAAGGACAGTACCTGGAAAGGCATTACAGGTCAGCATTTCAATGCAGATGAACACAGCGGCCTGAAAAAAAACCGCATCTGTTTCCAGGGTTTGATTTTCCTGATTGTCAGCGATTTCCACCCTGACTTCAGACAGCGCGGTGATGCGACGGGTGATGGAGACAAGATTTTCAATTTTCTCAATCATGTCAAACGTTGCCTTTGCAAAATCAGGATTATGGGCAAAGGTATTCAGCTCTGATGTGCGCTGGCGGCCGCGGGCAATCTGTGTTTTTATTGACTCAAGACTTTTAGCCAGCTGTTCAATAAGCTGCTCTGTTTCCGGACTGCAGTCCTGATGCATCATAAGAACATCTTCCATCAATGCTTCATTCTCACTGATAATCGCCAGAATATTTTGTAGTTCATGGGTAACTGAAGCGGTTACCTTGCCAAAAAAAGCGGCTTTGATCTGGCTGTCGTCCATAGTATGTTTCTCCTGTACTTTTGGTTACATCTGATGAATTGATATAAACATAAATTTACACTGCCTGTCTGATAATCCAACAGAATTTTTCCTGCCGGATTATTTGTCTTTTAAAGCAGAAGTCATCTTGTTCATTAACTCCTTGATATCAAGGGGTTTCATCAGATAGTCATAGGCGCCGATGCGCAGTCCCTCAAGCCCGTCTTTTGTTGATCCGTGCCCGGTGAGCAGAATCACTGGAAGACTGCTGTCAATACGCTTTATCTGTTTTAATGTATCAAGTCCGCTGAGTCCGGGCATCATCAGATCAAGCACCACAATATCAAATCTTTCATTGGTCAGCATTGTGATGCCGTCATTGCCGGTCTCTGCTATTTTAGGCGCATACCCCCTGAGCCGCAATCTTTCGGCAAGGGTTGATATGAATTCTACTTCATCATCAATGAGCAGAATTTTATTGTTGTTATTCATCTTCAGGCTCCGTTTTTTCATTGGGTTTTTCAGGAAGTTTCACAGCAAAAACAGTTCCAACACCTTCTGTACTTTCAACACTTATCTGGCCGCTGAGTTTATTTATAATACCATAGGTTATGGAAAGTCCAAGTCCGGTTCCCTTTTCCTTTTTTGTTGAAAAAAAGGGATCAAAGATATTGCTGAGAATGGTCTCAGGGATACCGCAGCCATTATCTGCTATTTTTACGATCACCCCTTTTTTCCGGTTTTTGCTGGTAATGGTGATAATACCGCCGTCTTCAACCGCTGCAAAGGCATTGGTAAGAAGATTGAGAAACACCTGCTGCAGCTGACCAAAATCCGATAAAATTGAGTTAATGGGCTCAAAAAGCTCCAGACGAATGTCAATACGCCTGTACATTGCCTCTTTTTCAAGAAATTCAAGGACTTCATGAATAATGACATTCACATTGAGCGACTCTATTTTAACATCAATGCGTTTTGAAAAGCCAAGCAGTCTATGGGTTATTTTTTTGCACCGTTCAACAGATTTAATAATTGATTCTGTAAGTTCATTAAATTTCAGCTTATTGTCAAGGTTGTCTGTCAGTTCTGTCAGGTCACTTAACAGCCCTGCCTTTTCATTGATAATGGCAAGGGGATTGTTGATTTCATGGGCAACGCCGGCAGCAAGACGGCCGATGGAGGAAAGTTTCTGAGTGTGCTGAAGCTCTGCCATGACATGTTCCCTTTTTTCATCGGCTTTTCTTATTTTGTCTATGAGAATGCCTGCCATTTTAAACACGGTAAACACTATGATGCCAAGGCTTATGGTAAACACCAGGATCAATTCGGTTTTAAGGGCATACCAGGATTTTAAAACAACAGAATAGGGTTTTACCAGAACCAGTTTATAGTCAGCCGATGAAAAATCTGCACTGGCAATAATAACATTTTCATCCATCATATTCAGCACATCAAATTCTCTGCTGGCCTGCCCTTTCTGTCTTTCCGGAGTCAGATCCAGTTTGCATTTCTCAAGGATTCTGCCATAGTATTTGGAGTCGGTCTGCATTATGCCGTCGCTGTTAACAAGAAAGGCATCGCTTTGAAAATCCAGCCCTATGCTGTTGATGAGATTGTAAAAATGATCCGTGTCTATGGTTGCACGAAGTATCCATGAATTGCCATCACTTGTAAGATGCTGGACTGCAATGGCCACATGGGGATTTTTCCTGTATCCCATAAAGACATTGCTGATAAAATGACCTTTTATCCGGGTTTCCTGGAAAGACCTCTGTTCCTTGTAGTTTTTCCCAAGCAGGGCATAGGGCCCTGCATAACTGACCAGATCACCGGATGGATTCATCAGCCCGAGATCCACAAAACCGGTAAGTTCTTTTTTAAGGGCAACAAATATTTTTTCTATGATTTTTTTATTTTTCAGCTCAGCATAGGTATAGGCGGTTGAAATAAACCTTATGGTGGACAGCCGCTCTTCAAGGAAAAGCTCAAAGGAATGTCTGGTTTTGTTGGCCATGGCATAAAGCGGCCGGGTCACCTCGCTTTTTAAATGGGATTTGTATTGAAAGTGGTTGATAATAAGCATGGTTGCCAGGGGAATCACCGCAATGACAAGCATGGTAATAATCACCTTCCATTTCAACTCATTGTAATGTTCAGGGGAGGTGGTATTGTTCAATGCCGGCTTTTTCTCAGACATGTTCACCTTCTATGGTTCTTGAACACAAAATATCCCCGCTTTTCAGGGTATTGTTCAGATAGTTGTCAAAGGCATCTGCCAAAGTGCCTGCCACATTGTCTATAATCAAAACTTTCTTCCATTTAAGGAAATGGCAGTATTCATCATCTATGGCATTGCATATCAGGGTATTTATATTTTCCGTCAGTATAAAATGACACAAATCCTCAGCAGAAGGGCGCTTTAAAACCATATATTTTTTTTCCTCTACCTTTTTCCCGGAAATGGTTGCGATAAAGGTTTCAGATGCAAGGTCAAACCGCGGCGCAACTTCTTCGCAGTAAAGCGGTATTATCACTTTATGGATCATAAGAGACTCTGCTTTTTCAATAAAACCCGCATAGCCGGCCCATGCCCATGAACCCGGCCACAACAAAAAATAAAAAAAGGACCCCTGCCCCGGCATCCCTGCTGTTTAAACAATATTCAGACAATAAAAAAAGGTGTACCATAATGTATCATAATGGTTCCATTAAGTATATTAAAAAAAACGGATAAATAAAATAAAAAAAGCAAACTCGATGATCAGGTTTTTATATCTGATCTCTCGAAATGGGGTCACAGGCAAGTATCAGAATTAAGACGCTTCCTGTTGATCTTCAATGCCGTACTGCTTGATCTTCCGCCATAAGGTACTCCTTCCCCAGCCAAGTATTTTTGCAGCCCTGTTTTTTTTCCCTCTGGCCCTGATCAGGGCATCCATTATCATCTGTCTTTCTGCAGCCTGCCAGGTCCTGGGAGTGCTTTCCTTTAGACCTGACATCGATGCTGTCAATTCATTGTCAGTATCAGGCGCTCCATCTGTATCAAAGGCTTTTTTGAATTCAATTTTTCTTTCAATTCTTTCAGGACAGGGATCAAAAAGATAGGCCGGCAGGTGGTCAGGAAGTATCACCGGTCCGGTTGAAATATTAACGGCATATTCCACAATGTTTTTGAGCTCCCTGATATTCCCCCTGTACTCATAGCTCAGAAGAATTTCCAGGGCTTTTGTTGAAAACCCCCTTATTTCTTTACCCAGAAGCTCAACATAACTGCTGAAAAAATGGTCCAGAAGCAGTCTTATATCCCCCTCTCTCTCCCTCAAAGGGGGCAGATGAACCCTTGCCACATTCAGCCTGAAGAGAAGATCCTGGCGGAAACTGCCCTGATGCACCATTTTTTCAAGATCTCTGTGGGTGGCAGCGATGATTCTTACATTGGCATTAAACCCTTTTGTGCTTCCCAGGGGAAAGATAATTTTGTCATCCAGAAAGGTCAGCAGTTTAACCTGGAGGGAAAGGGGAAGATCCCCGATTTCAGTCAGAAAAATGGTTCCGTTATGGGCCAGTCTGAACCGCCCCGGTTTGTTTTCAACTGCTCCGGTAAACGCCCCTTTTACATGGCCGAAAATCTCTGATTCCAGAAGGGTTTCAGGCAGGGCACCGCAATTAATTTTGATAAAGGAGCCGGAGGCCCTGTTTGAGGTATCGTGGACAGCTTCGGCCACCAGATCCTTTCCTGTTCCAGTCTCACCGGTTATAAGAATGGAGGCATCACTCTGGGCAAGAACCGGAAGCGTCTGAAATATTCTCTCCATCTGAGGGCTTCTGCCGATAATATTGGCGAAGCTGTAGGCAGGACTGATCTTTTTATTTAATTTCTGAACAATTCTAAGGTCCTCAATAGTTCCAAGATACCCTGTGGTTTCACCCAGGGTATTGTGAATGGGCGCGTGGGTTATCCTTACGGGAATCCGCTGCCGGTCCAGATTAATAATATCACTTTCAAGGGACTTTGACCGGTTGTCCTCTTTTACAGCCAGACATGGACAATCTGTTACACATGCCCTGCTTCTTAAAATATGCCGGCAGGGGACTCCGTATGCGCTGTTCAGAGAAAAACCGGTAAGGGCTTCAAACGCGCCGTTAAAATAAACAATATGCCTGTCAAGATCAAAAACAATGACCCCCAGCGGGATTTCATCAAAAAAAGAAAAAAAATCCAGAGGCGCCTTTAAAAGACTGGTTATTTCAGCGCTGGGTAATTTTATCATAAAAATAAAATATCTGAGCAATCAGGGTTTTATTCTGATTTCAGGATATATTCCCTTTTTCCTTCCTGTTCTGTACGGCTGAATAATATTAAAGGCGATTTTCTGATCATCCTGGGCATGGCCCCGGCTGGTGCTGTTGTCACAATAAGCGCCGTTGGCCTCGAGAATATGCTCTATTCTGTGGGTAAAGGCATCCACAAAAGTTTTCCCGCTGCCTTCAAAGGTCATATCACCGATTTTTAGGGTACCGTTCTGTTCAGCCAGCTTATCAATATGAATGGAATGGGTTTCAAGATCCTTCTGGTTTCTTACATATCCCCATACCAGCTGATTTTCTCCGATCTCCAGGGGCTGATCATTGTCAATGATGGTATGGGGCATAATAATGCAGTTGTTGCCCACACAGAGCCTGGCATCTTCCTTGCCGTTGAGAAAGGCATTAAACCCTACAAAAACCTTAAGCCCCATATCAGCGTTGATAATCTTTCCCCCGTGGGCGGTAATATTCAATCCAGCCAGTCTGGAATTTATAATGTAGGAATTTTCCTGGGCATTGGAGCCGTCTCCCATGACGGCGTTTTCCAGAAACGACCGCTGGGCCACAAGTACATTTTCACCAATCTGGGTATCGCCCTTGGTAACGGCAAACCGGCTGACCGCAGATGTGTACGGTGCTTTCATGGGTTTTAAATTGACTTTCTCAAATATCTCTTCATAATCCTTTTCCCGCTGGTGAACAAAATCATAGATCATGCCCCTGGGCTGGTGATACCGGGTCAGACCCACATAATTGTCCAGCACATCTTTCTTGAAAATATACTTGAAATCAAAGTCATCACTTCCAATCCACACTGTACCCGGATCGATTTTTGTGTGAAAAAGCTCCCCGGCCTGTAAATAGGAAAATTCCCCTACAATACACCCGTGCATGGCCATCAGATCCACAGTGGCAAAAGGCCCCAGAAAACACCCCTCTATGGTGGTGCCGTGGATATTGGCATAATGGGCGGAAATGGTATTGCGTATGGAAAACTCTTCAGGAGATTCAGGATTATGGGAAAAATTATGCACCAGGGTTTTATACAGCAGACTGTCCTTGATGGAAATAAACTCATCCTCCTGAAGAGGCACCTCCTTGGAACACTTTACATCGTCCCCCTTGCGTTTGAGCTCATCTCCCCTTACATCTGTTTTGTACACAGCAGAGCGTTTAACATAACATTTGCCAAGGAAATAACTGCCTGCAATGTTGGATTCCTTAAAATGAAAGGAAATGGGATGCCGTGATGTAATACCGTAAAATGCAGAAAATTTCATCATTTTTTTATAATCCAGGCTGTTTTCCACATAAATACCTGTATCAAAATTAAATTTTTTCAAATTAGCATTAATACGGCTGATAATCCTGTCGTTTAACTGCTTGAGATTTTTCATGACATTTTCCTTAATACATCGGGTTTTAAATCATTTATACTCAATCATCAAGTTTTTAGGGAGGGCTGGGGGGGGTGCTATTCAAAAAACTTGATGATCGAGTTATATCATTCTAGGCCGGGATATAATGCCTCAAAGGACAGGTGTCGCACTCGCCCTTTTCATGAATGTCCATGTAAATTTTTTCCAGGGCCAGCTTTGAATCAGGATAAATATTGTTTTCCCCGATTTTCTCAAGGAGATGGGTCCGTTTCATCACGGCCATGACTTCCTCCTTGACACCGCAGAAGGAGATCTCCCGTCCGCTGCCCCTTATCGTATCCACCAGCATGGATATGGCATCTTCTCCCGAGGCATCCACATCATTTATACCGGATGCTTCTATGAGAATATGCTTTAAATCAGGTCTTTCTGCAATATACTCCAGCACCTTGTCTTCAAGATAGGTGGCATTGGCAAAAATAAGGGAACCGTCAAATCTGACAACAGCGATGTGGCTGCACTGTTTCAGGCCGGCCCTGAGGGCATCGGTGAGACTCGCATCCCTGGATCTGGACAAAAGGGCAACCCTGGGACGCAGGTGGTTGTATATGAACAGACCAAATGTCAGGGCAACACCGACCATGATCCCTTCTTCCAGATGGGGAGCAAAATAAAGCGTGCACACAAACGTCACCACTGAAATAATCCCGTCGGACCGTTTGGCTTTCCATGCATGGACAAATCCACTGGTATTTACAAGGCCGATCACTGCCATCATGATAACCGAAGCCAGCACCGCCTGGGGCAGATGAAAGAGAAGCGGTGTAAAAAAGAGCAGGGTAAGGGCCACCATCCCACTGGTCACAACCGAGGAGACACCGCTTACCGCATTGGCCTGGAGGTTGACAGCGGAACGGGAAAATGAGCCGGACACAGCGTAACTCTGACCAAAGGAGCCGACAATATTGGCCAGCCCCTGACCGATAAGCTCCTGGTTGGGATCAAGCTTCTGACCGGTTTTTGCCGCCATGGCCTTGGCTATGGCAATGGCCTCCATGAATCCCAGGAGAGAAATAATAACGGCAAAGGGAAGGAGCTGAAAAAAGGCCGCTATATAGGAGGTGTTTTCAGGCGCCCTAGGGATGCTGACTTTCAGTCCCTTGGGAATTTCTCCGACAATGGCGCCGGCCCCGATCATTTTTAAATTATCAGGATTAAGGGGTTTATTGCTTATTTTAATACGCCATTTTCTGCCGTCTGTTTCAAAATTGTCCGGCAGGGAGGCTTTTGTATGGAAAACCGAATTCTGATTTTCTGAGGTCAGAAAATGCACACGTCTGAGTTCTTCACGTATGTTATGGGCAGCAGCTTTTTTTGCAGCTATTCTGGCCTGAATCACAGTAAGATCATGCTTGATTTCAATGATTTCCTCGGAAACAATCCCGTGGGCGTACCCGGCTGATTTTTCCATTTCCTGCTGGGCCTTTAATTCATTGTTCAGGTCAGCCCGCCTGCTTCCAAGGGATTCTATGGTTTTAACGTCAGCGTTGAATGTTTGAATTTTTTCTACAACAGCAGGATCTTTTATGCGGTCAAGGGGAATATATTTATCGTTGTTAAAGCCGGTAAACTTTGAAATCAGAATCGTTACCGCTACAGCCACAAGAACATTGGGGATTTTGGGATTGAGCCTCCTCAATACCACCATTATAATAATAGCCAGAATCCCCATGGCAAGGGTGGGAAAATGGGTATAATGAAAAGCGGATTTACATACATTGACTATGGTCTGGTAATGATGGGGCGCCTTATCCACGTAAACGCCGAACAATTTTGAAAATTGAGAGGATGCAATCACAATGGCAGCGGCATTGGTGAACCCGTTTACCACTGGATGGGACAAAAGGTTGACCACCAGACCCAGCCTGAACACCCCGAGGAACAATTGAAACACCCCCACCGTCAGGGCAAGAATAATGGAGTAGGCGATAAACTGCTCACTTCCCGCCGTGGCCAGAGGTTCAAGGGATGCCGCTGACATCAGGGACACCACAGCCACCGGACCCGTGGCAAGCTGCCGGCTTGATCCGAAAAGGGCTGCCACCATGGGGGGCAGAAAAGCCGCGTAAAGTCCGTAATACGCAGGCAGACCTGCCAGCTGTGCATATGCCATGGACTGGGGGATGAGCACCATTGCAACGGTAATACCGGCAATGGCATCGGTTCTCATTTTTTCACCGTTGTAGTCTTTGAACCAGAGCAAAAACGGAAACATTTTTGCTATCATTTATTTTCTCCTTTTTTTACTTACCGTCTTTTAAAAAAAGTAAAAATTCCTGACAGCCAATTCACGGAAAAAAACAAGCTCTGGTAAACGACCAGACAATTTCAGCTTATTATTTTTCATCCAGAACCTGCCGAACAAAAGAAATTTTTATCCACTCTTACCTGTCTATCATAAAACAGTATTTCCATACTGTTTTTAGTTTCTCTTATCCCAGATTACAGTATCAATCAAATATAGCAGCGTATTTTTTTTGTCAATAAAAAATTAGTTTTCACAGGACAATGCTGATATCATGAATTCAGGTTTTTCAATCCCTTGGGCCCCTGTCTAAAACCAGATCGTTAAAACTCGATGATCGAGTAGGGGATCTTCACTTAAGTTGACAGAGGCATTTACTGCATTACTTTTTGTAATATAAAAAAAAACTCATAAAGGAGACATATATGAAATTCGATAAATTCACAGTAAAATCCCAGGAAATAATTGAAACGGCAAGCGCGGTTGCACAAAAATTCAATCATCAGGCCATTGAACCCATTCATTTTTTAAAAGCCATGATGGAGGACGCAAACGGCGTGGCCGTGTCCATCATAAAAAAAATTACCGGTTCATTTTCCCGGATGAATCAGGATATAGATGCTGCTGTTGAAAAGCTTGTAAAGGTCAGCGGTGCGGGAAACATCTATTTTTCCAAGGACTCCAGAACCGTCATGGAAACCGCCTTTAATGAGGCAGAAAACATGAAGGACCAGTATGTCAGCATTGAACATCTGCTCCTGTCCCTTGTATCGTGTAAAGGCCCCTGCCAGGATATGCTGTCTGCCCACGGGGTGACTCGGGCTTCCATTCTCAAAGTACTTAAGGACATCCGGGGCAACCAGACCATTACAGACCAGAATCCCGAAGAAAAATACCAGGCCCTTGAAAAATTCGGCAGGGATCTGACTGAACTTGCCCGAAAAGGAAAACTTGATCCTGTCATAGGAAGGGATGACGAAATCAGACGGATTGTTCAGGTCCTTTCCCGGCGGCGGAAAAACAATCCCGTGCTCATAGGCGAACCCGGTGTGGGGAAAACCGCCATTGTGGAAGGACTTGCCCAGAGAATTGTTGAAGGGGATGTATCGGAAATATTAAAGAACAGAAGAATCGTTGAGCTGAACATGGGCGCGCTGCTGGCCGGCGCCAAGTACAGAGGGGAATTTGAAGAAAGGCTCAAAGCTGTTTT
>JAWOEJ010000062.1:0-30355 GCA_046482845.1 Desulfobacteraceae bacterium
CCACCTTGTCTTCCAGTACCCTGAGCAGTTTCACCTGGGTGGCCAGAGACAGATCACCGATTTCATCCAGAAAAATATCCCCTTTTCCGGCAGCTTCAAATTTGCCCTGCCTGCTCTGCACCGCCCCGGTAAACGCACCTTTGACATGACCGAACAACTCGCTTTCAAGCAGGGATTCATTCAAGGCAGAGCAATTCACCTTTACATAGGGCTCATCCTTGTGATTGCCCTTTTCGTGAATGGCTTTTGCTGCCATTTCCTTACCTGTACCGCTTTCCCCGTAAATAATTACCGGTGCATCAGACAGGGCGGCATTGGATATCAGATCAAACACCTGCTGCATGGCCGATGAATTCCCTATCAGACCATGGAAACTGTCCCTGTCTTCAAGCTCCCTGCGGAAATCCTCAATAGCAGCATCCTTTGCCGCAAGATCGCTTACGTCGGTAATGGTTTCCACAGCACCCATCACCTTTCCCTGATCCCCTTTGAAAACGCAGGCATTCTTAACAATGCTGACCTCTGAGCCATCCCTGCGGAAAAGGGTTGAGTGCAGATTGTTCAGCCGGCCATGTCTGAAAAGCACACACCAGTTACTCCCCCCCTTTTCCCTTGAAATTTCACAGGACCGGCAGCGCAGCACAGAACAGGATTTCCCGATAATCTCTTCCTTTGAATACCCTGTAATCCTGACAAAAGCTGAATTGACAAAAAGAATTATGCCCCCTGTATCAACAATCATAAGGGCATCCTGAATGGTTTCAATCACAGTTTTCCAATACCTGTTCAGCTCATTTTCCAGCATTTCCACCTCATCATTTTAGGTTTCCCAGCTTATCCTTTCAGCTTTTCCAGCTTATGTGTTCATTTTTTTAACAAACAGGTGTTTCGTTTGTCAACAATGGATTGTTCAAAAATTAAACATTTGTCACTAACCTATCATATCCCATGAGTCGGTGCAAGTCCGCAAACGAGAAAAAGAACAGGGCTGCGCACACTGCCGGTCAAGCCGAAACCAGAAAGCAAAGGGTTTTATTTCAGCTCCGGCATTAAATTTGCTTTTTTTATCCTGTGTAAGATCAGTCGGCATTATCACATCCCCTTAATCCTTATGGATTAAGGATAACTTTTAAACCCGGTTATCAAGTTTTTATGGACGAGCCGATTAAGAGCCCCCAGCGGTATTCAAAAAACTTGATGACCGAGTTAAAGGCTGCCATATTATGGATGGATGCGCCATGGCAGCCCCCTCTGACAAAAAAAGCAGCATCGCAAAAACAACCCCTGAAAACAAAGAGGTGAAAAAAATGACAAAAACAGATGTACTGGTAATCGGGTCCAGTGCTGCAGGTCTTGTGGCCGCAGTAACTGGAAAAGCAAGCTATCCTGACAAGGCGTTTACGGTTGTCCGCAAAGAGGAAAAAACACTGGTACCCTGTGGAATCCCTTATTTTACAGGTTCCAAAGAAACCATGGACAGCAATGTTATGCCCTCTGAAACCATGTTTCAGACAGCCGGCATCAACTTGATCATTGAAGAGGCGGTGTCCCTGGACAGAGAAAAAAAGATCTGCACACTGAAAAACAACGAGGAAATTTCTTTTGAAAAACTCATTTTTGCGACCGGATCAACCCCCATCCGACCCAGGTGGCTTAAAGGCGCAGAACTGGAAAATGTATTTGTGATTCCCAAGGACAAGGTCTACCTGGATCAAATGAAGGAAAAACTCAAGGGAAAGAAAAAAATAATTGTAATCGGCGCCGGGTTTATCGGAGTGGAGCTTTCCGATGAACTCTGTCAGGACGGCATGGAAGTTACCCTGGTGGAAAAACTGCCCCATATCCTGGGCATGGCCTTTGACAAAGATCTTGCCCAGGTGGCAGCAGAAAAACTCTCTGAAAGAGGGGTTGCCATCAAAACAGGCATAGGGGTCAAAGAAGTAACCGGAAGCGACAAGGCAACCGGTGTTATCCTGGAAAACGGTGATGAATTAAAAGCCGATGCTGTTTTTCTATCCATGGGATACCGCCCCAATACAGACCTGGCAAAAGAAAGCGGCATGACGCTCACCCCACAGGGTTTTATACCGGTGGACGAGTATATGCGCACTGACAATCCAGATATATTTGCCGCTGGAGACTGTGCCGGAAAAAGAGATTTTTTTACGGGAAAGCCGGCCATGACCATGCTGGCTTCAACAGCATGCACCGAAGCACGGATCGCAGGGCTTAACCTGTTTGACCTCTCAGCCGTAAAAAAGACATCAGGCACCATTGCTGTTTTCTCCACAGCCATTGGCGGCACAGGATTCGGCGCTGCTGGATTAACTGAATCCAGGGCTGTGGCCGAAGGATTTGATGTAATCACTGCAGCCTTTGAAGGCATGGACAAACACCCCGGTACGCTGCCTGGAACAATGAAACAATTCGTCAAACTCATTGCCGCTAAAAAATCCGGTATCATCCTTGGCGGAGAAATCATTGGCGGAGATTCCACCGGAGAGCTGACCAATGTTATCGGCTTTATCATTCAGAACAGAATGGACATCAATGCCCTGCTGACATCCCAGTTCGGAACTCACCCCCTGCTGACCGCCTCACCTGCAGGATATCCCCTTTTCAAGGCTGCTGAAATGCTTGCCAGGAAAAAATGGAGTTAGATACCAAAATGATTCATCTGGACCTTCGAGGATCGATCTCTATTTTTGCCCTTCTTAAAGTCAGCAATGCCTTTAAGGAACTGACCGGGGGAGAGATCCTTGAAGTGGTCTGGAATGATCCTGAACTGCTGGATCAAATCTTTAAAATCCTTCCAGAATTGTCCTACCAGGTCATAAAAAATGAAACCATAAAAAAGAATGATCCCTGTTTCAGAATAAAAATAAAAAAATATTATATGCAAAAATGAAATTTTGTAATATTATACAAAGATATTGCAGTGAAGCCTTGAATAATTTTTTTATATGAAACGCTCACCAGAGCATTGCTGTTGGCGGTGTTTCATTCTTTGTTGTGGCCGGCTCGATAATAATAGACCGGCCATGCCGGTTTATATGAAAGCCGTCAACCGTCAGTTATCAGATTTCAGTAAACAATTACAAATTATTTCCTGCTGGTTACTGACACCTGATGGCTTTTATGGTTTGTTGTGAGCACGCTGTGCATGCCGGTTATAAAACAACAGCCTTTACTGTGAAACATAAAAACAATTTGGTAAACGGTCAGATTGAAAAAAGGCCGGGAACAAGAAATAAGGAGTAACAATGCCAGAACGTATCATCATTATCGGAGCAGTGGCCCTGGGGCCAAAAGTGGCGTGCAGACTAAGACGGCTTGATCCTGATGCAGAAATCACCCTTATAGACAGAGACAGCCTTATATCCTACGGCGGTTGCGGCATCCCCTATTATGTGGGGGGCGATGTCCCGGATCTTGAGGGCCTTTACTCTACCATAGCCCATGCTGTAAGGGACAGTGAATTTTTCCAAAAAACCAAGGGAGTAAAGGTTTTAACCGAGGTTGAAGCCCTTTCAATCGACAAAAGGGAAAAGAAAATTCTTGTGCGCCACTTACGGGAAAACAGGGATGAACACCTTGAATATGACAAGCTGGTGCTTGCCACGGGCGCAACCCCTGTAAGACCGCCTTTTCCAGGCTCTGACCTTCCTGATGTATTTGTGGTGTCCAACCTCCACCATGCCGAAGCCATAAAAGAAAAAATATCCAAAGGAGAGGTGGAAAGCGCTGTTGTTATCGGTGCCGGTGCCATCGGCATTGAAATGGCAGAGGCCCTGACAGATTTGTGGGGCATTGAAACCACCCTCATTGAAATGGCTGATCATGTGCTGCCCGCAGCCCTTGGCAGAAACCTTGCCGCCATAGCTGAAAAGGAGCTCAGAGAAAATGACATCAATGTCATGGTATCGGAAAAAGTGCTGCGTATCAATGGAGACAAAGACAGGGGCGTGACTTCCGTAGAAACGGCAACAAGCACCATTGCATGCAACCTTGTTATCCTGGCTGCCGGGGTAAGACCCAATTCAGAACTGGCAGCAGAAGCAGGCCTTGCCATTGGAAAAAACCGGGGCATTATGGTCAATAAAACCATGCAGACCACAGACCCTGATATCTATGCCGGCGGGGACTGTGTTGAGGTTGAAAACATCATCACAGGACAGTCCACATTAATGCCCTTAGGCTCCCTTGCCAACCGTCAGGGAAGGATTCTGGCCACAAATTTAAACAAGGGGTGTGAACAGTTCAAGGGCACAGTGGGTACGTTCTGTATCAAAATATTCGGCATGGGATTTGCCAAAGCCGGTCTGACCGTAAACCAGGCAAGGGACGCCGGGTTTGATCCGGTTTATGCCATTGTGACCCAGTCGGACCGGGCCCATTTTTATCCGGATTCACAATTCATGTATATGAAACTCATTGCCGACCGCAACACCCGAAAAATCCTTGGTGTGGAAGCTGCCGGCCGCCAGGGGGACGCGGTTAAGGCCAGGGTTGACGCAATCGCCCCGCTGTTTCAGTTCGGGGCAACCATCAGCGATATCTGCTCCCTTGAAGTGGCCTATGCACCGCCCTATGCCTCTGCCATGGATATTGTCAACAATGCCGGCAACTGCCTTGACAACACCATCCAGGGAAGCCATGTCCCTGTTGATGCCCTTGACTTTCTGGAGGAATTTGAACAGGGAAACACCCGGGTCCTTGACGTGAGAAGCCATATTCAGGCAGACCCCTTTGTTGAAAAATACGGCAGCCGATGGATAAGCATCCCCCAGGATGAATTCAGGGAAAGAATAAGTGAAGTGCCAAAGGATGAACCGCTTTTTCTGCTGTGCGGGTCAGGTCCGAGATCATACGAAATCCAGAACATCCTGGCGGCCAATGGAATTACTCAGACCAGAAATATCCAGGGCGGATACGGCATGATCATTGCCGTTCATGATCCCCTGGACTGAAAAAATCAGGAGATATAACCCAGAATGCTTTTAAAACTCTTTTTGTGTTTCACCCTGATTCCGGTGATCGAACTTTATCTTCTCATAAAAATCGGGGCTGTTATCGGGGGATTTAACGCCATCCTCATTGTCATTGCCACGGGGTTCTTCGGCGCCTGGCTGGCAAGGATGGAAGGCATGCAGACCATGCTCAGGGTACGGTCCAGCCTGAACCAGGGAATCATGCCGGCAGACGATTTAATCGATGCTCTGATCATATTGATTGCCGGTATCATTCTCATTACACCGGGATTTTTAACAGATATCGGCGGTCTTCTGCTGCTGTGGCCGGTTACCAGAAAACAGTTTAAGACTATTTTAACGAAAAAATTCAATGAGATGCAGTCCAGAGGCACCATTGATATCACCCGTCTTGACTGAAAATCCATTCAGGGAGAACAAATGTTTTTTGAACTGATAAAAAAAAGAAGATCCCAGAGACGTTTCAGGCCTGAAAAAATAGAAACAGAAAAAATTAAAAGCCTTGTGGAAGCCGCACTCAGAGCCCCTTCTTCCAGGGGCTTAAATCCATGGCGGTTTATTGTAATTGATGACCCGGATATGCTTGAAAAATTATCAGAATCAAAACCCCACGGTGCCTCATTTCTGAAAAATGCCCCCCTTGGTATTGTGGTCTGTGCCAGTGAAGAAGAAAGTGATGTCTGGGTGGAAGACACCTCCATTGCCTCCATATTTATCCACCTGGCCGCTGAAGCCCTGGACCTGGGCTCCTGCTGGATACAGATACGAAAAAGGTCACACAACCGGGATATGAGTGCAGAAACCTATATCAGAAATCTTCTCAATATCCCGGAAACCATAAAAATTGAATCCATTATGGCAATTGGATATCCTGACCATGTTAAACCGCCCCATGCCAAAGCATCCCTGCAGACAGAAAAGGTGTTTTTCAACAGATTTGATGAAACATAAACATTCGGTTTGATATGGTGGATATCAACATAAAAATATTAAGGATGATCAAAAGCAGCAAAACAGATCTGCCCACCCTGCCTGTTATTGTCAATAATATACTTCGCGCCGCATCAGATGAAAAAACAACCACGGAAGATCTGGCAAGACTGATCTCCTATGATGTGGGGATTACCAACAAGCTGTTACGCCTTGCCAATTCAGTGTACTATGGTCAGCGGACCAAAACTGAAACCATAAAAAGGGCCATAACAATTATTGGATTTGATGAAATCATCGGCATCACTCTTGGGATGAGTCTGCTGTCAACCTTTGCAGACAGTAAAAAAGGGCTTCCCCTTGACATGAAAGCGCTGTGGATCCATTCGATCGGTTCGGCCACTGCTGCAAAGGAAATTGCCAACCGCTCCAATCCATCCCTTGCCAAAAAAATATTTGTACCTGCCCTTCTCCATGATATGGGCAAAATTATTTTTTCCGTTTATTTTAAAGAAGAATACAGAACCACAAGAACAATGGCCATGGAAAAAAGAATCCCCCTTTTCCGTGCCGAACATGAAATTTTCAACATGGACCACGCTGTTGTGGCAGCTCTTTTAATGAAAAGATGGCGGTTTCCCACATCCATCCTGATTCCCTGCAGATTTCACCACAACCCTGATGCCGCTCCTGTGGAATTTCGACTTCATTCCCTGATTTTGAACCTGGCAGACTATCTGAGCCAGAAAGCCGACATCGGCCACAGCGGCAATCCAGTCCCTGTTTCCGTAAAAAATGCCCATAGAAAAACAGGAACCAACGAAGCAGTTTTACGCCTGGTTGTGGACAAATTGAGAAGAAAGGAAGAACAGATTAAAAATTTTTTTGAAATTACCACATCAGATTAAATTTTCTTCCTTATTTTTTTCAGCAAAGTTTAATCTCAACAATTCAAGGCCCTGGTCTGTTGAAATTTCCGGGACATATCCCAGATCTTTTTTGGCCCGTGATATATTAAACCAGTGGGATGTGGCCAGCTCTTTTGCGGCAAATTTTGTCATGGGAGGATCTTTTCTGATATTTAACAGGGAATAAAGCGTTTCAAACACAACACCTGCAGCAATGGCATTTTTTTCAGATACAGCCCCCTTAACCGGGGGCAGGCCTGCGGTATTGATAATAGAATCTACCATATCCCATAAATTAACCGGCTCATCCTGACTGATAAAATACACGTTTCCTGACAGCCAGGGTTTTTGCTCAAGGGCTTTGGCTGCAAGCAGGTGTGCCTTTGCCGCATTTTCCACATAAATGGTATCCACCCGGTTGGTTCCATCTCCAATCCGTTTTAATCGTCTGGCGTTTCGGATCAATGTGGGCACCAGATGGTTGTCTCCCGGCCCCCAGATCAGATGGGGCCTTAAAATTATGGTAAGCAGGCTGTCCGAAGATGTCTGGATCACCTTTTTCTCAGCCAGGGCCTTGGTTTCCGGATAGGCTGCATCATATTTTTCTGGATAGGGGGCTGATTCATCAGCATTTTCCATATTACCGCCGTGAAACACAACACTTGGGGAGCTGGTATAAACAAGACGATTTACATTGTTTTTCAAGCAGGCCTGGACGACATTTTCAGTACCTATAACATTGACTTTAAAAAATTCCGACCGCTTTCCCCAGATACCTGCCTTTGCCGCAATATGATAAACAATATCCACATCTTCTGCAGCACGGACCACGGCATCAAAATCCGCTATATCCCCTGTGATCTGACCCACATTTTTTTCTTTAAGATCAGGATAAAAATGTCTGGAAAAACTTTTAACCTGTGCGCCCTGTTCCAGCAGCTGATCAACCACACACCGGCCCAGAAATCCGCCGCCGCCCGTTACCAGTACTTTTTCATCACCCATATTCTATATATGTCCTTTTTTATAAGAAAGCCATCAGCCGTCAGCCATCAGTACTCAGCTAACAGCTGACAGCTAACAGCTAACGGCTGACAGCTAACAGCTGACGGCTAATAGCTAATAGCTAATAGCTAACGGCTGACAGCTAAAAGCTTTCATGGTTTGTTGTGACCACGCTGCTCATGGCCGTTATATGAAACAGCCGGTTAAAAGCCCCCAGCGGTTGCCTGTTGGCTGCGCGTCTTCGACCCATACTTCGTTGTGGCCGGGTCGCTGATCATGGTCCGGCCATGCCGGTTATATGAAAGTCGTCAGTTTTAAACTATACATTATCCCCTTTGCCGGTTCAATGGAAACCCTGTTGTATCATGAGAAAAAACTTGACAAAAGAGAAAAAGCACTATAAAAAGTCAAAATTGTTCAGGCTGAGCGGGAATAACTCAGTGGTAGAGTGCGACCTTGCCAAGGTCGAAGTCGCGGGTTCAAATCCCGTTTCCCGCTCCATAACAATTTTTCATCTCTCTATATCCCATTTGGACCTATATCCCTTTCAAGCCACTTTCATCCCCGTGTTTTCTGTCATTTCAGCATAACCCGACATTTCTGCCGTACAGCATCCCATATCTTCTGCTGAATCTGCATGTCCCGGTTGTCTGCCCTGCCACCCCTGTTGAAATAATTCCAAACACCTGATATACCTGTTGTTGCTTAACGTTAAAGCAAGCGGTATAATGCCACATCACTGAAAAGGAGATTGGATATGATTTTACATGATTTCACTGTTTATGATATTTTTGAAAAAAACGCCCGGCTCTATCCAGAGAAAACAGCAATCAAGGATACCACGACACGTATTGATTACCATACGCTTTTGGGCCGGATCAACGGTCTTGCCAGGGGGCTTGAGGCCAGCGGGGTTAAAAAAGGGGATCGGCTGGCAGTCCTTGCCATGAACAAAATTGAATATCTCATTTTATACGGGGCAGCCGCCGCCCTGGGTGCCATTGCAGTTCCCCTGAACTGGCGCCTGTCCGATGATGAAATCACCTTTATTATACAAAACAGCAATGCCTGTGCCCTGTTCTTTGACAACACCCAGAGGGACAGGACCGAATCCATTGCCAGAACAGCAGAACATCCCATTAAACTGATAAGTTTTGACAATGTAAAAACCGGCACCATCATTCCATTTCAGGATTTGATCATCAAAACCGGGGCCTATAAAAGTTCTGCTGCAGGAGAGGATCTGTTCTGCCTTATTTATACCGCTGCTGTGGGGGGACATCCCAGGGGCGCGGCCCTTTCCCATTCCAACATTATTGCAGGCAATGTTCAGACCTGCATTGACATGAAAATTGACTGTGATGATGTGTATTTAAACCTGCTGCCCCTGTTTCATATCACCGGGATCAACCTTGCCTTTTCCCTGATGCACTCCGGCGGGAAAAATATTATCATGGAAAAATTCAACGGAGCAGACGCCGCTGAACTGATTGAAAAAGAAAATATCAGCATACTGGCAAGCTTTCCCCCGATTTTAACCACCCTTTACCAGGAAATGGAAAAAGGGAACTATACAGCCCCATCCCTGAGATATGTAACAGGGATTGATTCCCCGGAAAACACAGCCAAATTTTCTGAAAAAACAAAAAGCGTGTTTAAAATCCTCTACGGCCAGAGCGAAACATCAGGTTTTGTAACCCTGGGCGGTGCGACCTCCCCGCCGGGATCAGCAGGAAAACAATGCATGCTTTCCAAAGTTTCCATCAGAAATGATGAGGATCAGCCCTGCCCTGTTGATGAAACCGGTGAGATATGTGTCCAGGGCCCTGTGGTCTTCCAGGGATACTGGGATCAGGGAAAACTGGACGGATCAAGTTTTAAAAACAACTGGCACCATACCGGAGACAACGGAAAAATGGACAGAAACGGGGTTTTATGGTTTAAAGGCAGAAAACCTGAAAAGGAATTAATAAAACCCGGCGGAGAAAATGTCTATCCTGCAGAAGTTGAATCCGTTATAATGACCCATGAAGATGTGATTGACACCTGTGTCATTGGCGTGCCAGACCCTAGATTCGGCGAGGGCATTAAAGCCGTATGCGTCATCAAAAAAGGCGCTTTGCTTAAGGAAAAGGAGCTGATCGAATTTGTGGGTCAGCGTATTGCCCGGTATAAAAAACCAGGATATGTATCCTTTGTTGAATCTCTGCCCAAAAATGACAAGGGTGACATTGACAGAAACAAGGTAAAAAGCATGTACACGGAAGAATCCGCTTCCTCATAACCATCATGATGCCATGTACTTCACAGCAAACCAGGAAACTTGAATTAAACCGCTTCTTGTATATTGTATCAGGTTTCTTATGCCCCCATGGCCGGTCCATGATTATCGACCCGGTCATAACGAAGAATGAAACACTTGCCTGCGGCAGGGCCCTGGCGGGTGTTTCCAATAAAAAAACCAAAGGATAGATAATCAAGGAGACTTTTTTGACCGGAATTCAGGAAATTCTTACACTGATCATGATTATTGCCGGAATTGTTGTTCTGCCGCGGATGTTCAAAAAAGAAAAAACAACAAAACCACGGGGGAAAAAAATCACGCTTTCAGGAACCCTCCGGCTGGGCCTTGTTGCCTCCATCCTGATTCCAGTGATTTCAGCTTTTTTTTTCAGACCCTGGGATCAGCGCATTGACAGGTTTATCCTTACCGGGATACTTCCTGTTGCCCTGGGATGGGGGGTATTCTGGGTCATTTCCGGCTTCAGGAAAAAAGGAAAATAAAAATCAGGGAAGGACAGACGGCTTTTTCATTACTTTTCTATTATAAAATTAATAGTAATATTAATTTTTTTTTAATTATCTTTCTTGACACTACCAGGAAGGTGTTTATTATTGTTTCAAAGCTGGAAAGGAAAATATCAGCGATAAAATAATAATCCATAATTAAAAAAATACATAACAGGAGGTAAGAAAAATGGCACTTGTAAAATATAATCCTTTTAATGAAATCGTTTCTTTCAACAACCGTCTCGGCAACCTTTTCAACGACCCCTTTTTTAAACCGTTTTTTGACAACAGTGAAGGGGAGTTCAAGTCATGGCAGCCTGTGGTGGATATTTATGAGGAAAACAATCACATTGTTGTCAAAGCGGATCTTCCTGGGGTTAAAAAAGAAGACATTTCCATTGATGTCGAAAACCGGGTTCTTACGGTAAAAGGAGAAAAAGTTAAGGAAGACGAAGTAAAAGAGGAAAGTTTCCTCAGACGTGAAAGGTCTTACGGATCTTTTCAGAGGTCTTTTACCCTTCCGTCTGATATCACCACTGACGATATCAAAGCGGATTTCAAGGAAGGCATTCTTAAAGTTGAAATTCCCAAACCGGTTAAAGAACAGGCTAAGCAGATTGCGATTAATTAAATCAAACAACACTTAATCCGCATTTATAGAGCAAATGAGGTCGGGTAATTAATCCGGCCTCACCCCTCTAACAGAACTCTCTCTATTTACCAGAACTCCATTTAGGAGCCTCGTATAACTCAGTGAACTGATCAGTATATGAACGAATTAATGGAACAAATTTTCCGCTATGATAATGCACCTCATCATTCCAATATTAATACTTTTCCTCATTATAAACATGAAAAAGAAGAGATTAAAGAGAGTGGCGAACCTACACTTTCTGACATACTTACTGCGATTGCCAGAATTCAACGAAAACAGCAAAATACAGCAGGCTACCCCGGCGCTGAACTCGGACGCAACCGGAATGTCTCCGGCTGGATTTGCCGCCATGCCGGGCAAACAAAAAACGGGCTGCCCTGTGGGCGGCCCGTTGTATTTCAACCTGACAAAAAAATGCAGCAGATTATCTGCCCGGGGTGATTATCCTTGAATCGTCACGCTGATTGGTCCTCTGCTGCTCCTGTTGCTCCTTTTTTGCTTTTTCGATCAACTCATCCATGGCCTTGTGCATGGCATCGGGAAAGGCTGCCATGGCCTGATCCAGATTTTCGGCCTCAAGGCTGTTCTGGATGGGAACAGGTCCCTGGGGGGACATCAGCTGGGTGTGGCCCATGAACACCTCTTTTCTGCTCTTATCCACAGATCCATCCTTATTTACGGGAATAAGTCTTCTGATGCTGGCCACCTTAAGATCAGTAATGGATTCTTCTCTGTAAAGATTGTTTTGATCAACGGTAAAATCAATTTCTGGTTTCATTTTTTTTCCTTTGTGTCGTTTTTTCAATAAAATGTTTAACACGCGATGACCAGATTTTTATGTCTGCTAAAAACCGGGGCGTAATTAATCATCGACTAACAGAGCACCAAAACGTTTGACAGCCCGTATAGGGAATCAGTGGAAGCACCCTGACCTGTTCTGCAGACACCTATCATACATAACCCAGATTTTCAAGCTTTGACCATAAGACACAGCAATTCCAATTATGGCTTTCACACCGATGCTCTGCTTTGTACCCCACTGAAATCAAGCTGATGAAAACTGACATTCTGTTTGTTGCAACCCCATACAGCTCCAAAATTAGAATTGCTGATAAGACATGCCTGGTGGACAAAGGATAAAACCCTAGACATATTCAGGAAATGTTAAGTTTTTTTTCGCCGAACCGCAGGGGCAGGACAGCGGCAGCAGCGCAGATGACAGCGGCAAGACCGAAAGCAATCACAAACCAGGCAATTTCCAGAAAAGAAAGGGGTCTGTGATGAATTCGTGCCATGAAAAGGGCATGGACAGGACCAGCCTCAAGCAGAATCACACTTCCAATAAACACAGCACTGGCAGCCATAAACAAAAGCCCGCCGTAACTGCTCACCATCTGACCGGGATTTTCCGACTTAAAATCGGCAAACACTGCCCCAAGGCCAAGTCCTAAGGAAACAACGCCCGGAACAATAAAGCAGACATTGACAATAGAGAGCAAAACCATCATCGGAACTGCATTTAGCAGCAGATTTGTAACAATAATGAGAAAAAGCGTCATGACAAACAAAGGCAGAAAATAAACAGCAAACTTTACCCGCAGAAACAGTCCGGGTCTGACAGGGCTTGCCTGAACCAGCCAGAAGGACTGACTCTCCATACTTACCGCAGGAAAAACAAACCGCCCGGCAAGGGCTGTTAACACGAAAAAGGCCAGACCCATGTTGAGAAAGGACAGCAGATTCTGGAGATACACTGTCTCAATGGGGGATTTTTCAATGGGCAGGACCTTGAAATTGTAGATATAGATTCCCATGAGGGCAGCAATCAAAAAAAGCTGGGACCACTGGGTCTGATCCCGGAAAAAAGTTTTGATCTCTTTTACGGCAAGGGCTTTGACCGGGCCTGGAAAAAAATTCAAAGGGACAATTTCCAGACGCCTTTTTTTGAACAGTCTTGCTGCTGCGCTCTTTGACCGGGACACCCCGTTAAAATAAATCAGATCAGCTGTAAAAATCATAATAAACAGCAAAAGTCCTGCACCGCTCATGGCCAGTGCCATATGAAAACAGGCGTCTGCCCATGCCCCCCCAAGGGATGACGTAATGGCATCCATGATCCAGGTGCTGGGCAGCAAAGGCGACGCAGGGGTCTGCATGGATTTCAGGTAAAGCAGAACAGCGCTGAACGCCTCAGGGTCCACCATCCTTTCCGGCTTTAATACCCGGATGCCGATATACAGGGCAATAAACACAGACAGACCCACAAACACGAAAATGGTGCGTATCCGGCTGGCAGGCACCAGAACCACTGCAGCCATGATGATCAGTGCACTGATCGCACATGCCATTACAGCCAAAACAGCCAGGGAAGTAAAAGAAAACAGATAGAAAAACCAGTCTCCCTGATAAACCACGCCGTAGGCTGCAATAATGGGAAAAAAATAAAGGGTGGCCATCCAGGAGCTGTCAAAAAGGCTTTCAATCCACCTGGCCATAAAAATTTTCCAGGCCTTTACAGGCATGGCATGCACCAGGAGCAGATCCTTTGACAGATAGAGTTTGGACAAAAGAACAATAAGGCTGCTGAATATCAGAAGGGAGAACAGGGTGACCAGGAGAATGGACAACAGTTTAAAGGCCAGAATGTCTCCCAGTTCCTCAATGCCTGAAAAATAGGACAGCACCCTCAGGGAAACCCAGAAAATACCCGGCCAGAAAACAGCTCCGATAAAAATCAGCACCAGAAATCTGATCCTGGCAGAGGCAGGCTTCTGTCCGCTGCCCTTTCCAAATCCCGTATTTTTCATTGCCCACCATCTGGGCTTTAAAAGCACTGCTGTTGTTTTCATCTGGCTATCTTTCCAAAATGATCATTTTTTTATATGAAAGCCATCAGTACTCAGCTAACAGCTAACAGCTAACAGCTTTCATGCTTCGTTGTGTCCGCCAGGACATGTGGGTTTATATTGAATTGCCCTCATGGCAATTTAATTTCCTGTGTTATCTATCTGGTCAGGGCCATAAAGAGATCCTCAAGGTCTTCATTGTCTGTCCCGGCAACGGACTTGAGCTCGTTGACACTTCCCAGGGCGGCCAGTCTGCCTTTGTTGATCACCCCGATGCGGTCACACAGATCCTGGGCAATGTGCAGGGTGTGGGTGGAAAGGAATACAGCGCCGCCCCTGTCGGCAAAATCCCGCAGGATCTGTTTGACCAGGGTGATGGCCTGGGGATCAAGCCCCACCATGGGTTCATCCACAACAATGATCTCAGGATCATGGACCAGAGCCGCCGCCATGATCAGCCGCTGCTTCATGCCGTGGGAAAAGGATTCAATGAGCTCATCCGCCCACTGGCTCAGGGAAAAGGTGGAAAGCAGGGCAGATGCTTTTTTGTTGAATCTGTTTTTTTCAACGGAAAACAGATCTGCTGTAAATTTTAAAAATTCCATTGCCGTGAGTTTTTCGTAAAGATAGGGCCGGTCCGGGATAAAACCGATTTTCCCCTTGGCGGTCACAGGATCTCCTGCCATATCAATCCCCTTAATGCAGACCCTGCCTGATGTCGGGCGTATCAATCCTGAAATCATCTGTATGGTAGTGGTTTTGCCTGCGCCGTTGGGTCCGATAAATCCAAACACTTCCCCAGGTGGAATTGACAGGGTCAGGTGGTCCACGGCAAGAAAACTGCCGTATTTTTTGCTCAGCTCAGTTAATTCAATCATGCTCTGGTTCATCTCTTTATGATTCAAATCTAAGGCAGCAAGTGAAAATAACTTATACATCCTGCCTGCCTTTTTATCTATTTTCTTCCAGATTCCTAATTCTGGTCAAGTACTTTCATTTCCAGCCTGCCGAATACCCCAAGGAGATCCAGGTCCATTGCGCCGGCACCGGCGGCAAGCCTGATGTGGGTTACATCTGCTGGAATCTGGTTGAAAAGGGCATCCACCGTGATCCAGCCGTTGATATAGACCCGGTTCCAGGCATGGTAAAAAAAAGTGCCGTTTAAATAGACCAGCCCGGTCTCAATCCCTGCTGGAATGTTCAAGGCTCTGGCAAGTGCGGCAAAGAGCACGGCATGCTCATTGCAGTCCCCTGACCGGTTTTTCAGGGTGGAAAGGGCAGACGGCAGGGAAAGAACCGGTTTTTTTTCAATATTTTTTTCCATCCAGGCCATGATTTGTTCAATTTTTTCCATGGCCGGCCCTGCCTGTTTAACAATGTGATGGGCAAGATCCTTTATTTTGGGATGATCGGACTGGATAAAGGGACCAGGGGTTAAAAATTGCTCATTATCCAGATGTATCTTTTTTATGTCACCCTGGCCGGGCTGCTCTTTTAAAATGGTAAGAACATTATTTTCAAAGGTCTGGCGGCCGCCGTTCAGGTCAAGGTTCTGGGTCTCTATCCCTGAAATTTTTACCTGAAGTGAGGTAAGGGTTTCAGGAAAAGGAATGGAAACGCTGGATTTAATCCCTGCTGTCTGTGTCAGATCCATACCTGCTTTTATCCCCTTCATGGCAGTCTGTCTGTCACTTTTTACCAGTGTTATGCCCAGAATTCCTTTTTCCTTTACCACCTCTCCCTGGGATGTGACCCATGCATACTGGGTCATCCCCTTAAAAGACAGAGCCAGCTTCCTTGTCTTGATCTGTCTGCCCATGACAAATATGGTTTCTTCCCCAGCCATATCTATTGTCACCGGCACCCGGGTCATGGTAGATGGATCAAACACCATGATAGAAACAGGTTCTGTATGGTGCGCTGTTTGACCTGCCAAGACAGAATTTAAAGCTGAAGGCAGATACAAAGGGCTGTTGAGCTTTATTTTCAGAGGATGATCACAGGAGCCTTTTGTTTCTGAGGTCGTAATATTCAGGGTGGTGGAATTGATTTCTCCTTTGACTGTAAAATCAAAACGGCCGGAAGATATGGTAAAGGTAAAGTCCTTTAAGGAAAAATCCTCAGATGTACGGCTCTCTGATACAATAGAAAGGGTCTGGGCCATACCCATGGTGGTCAGTGTCATAACGGTTTTGTTGAAAATCCTATATCCGTCAGGCTGTTCTTCAATTTTTTCATGGGAATAACCGATTTTTTCCCTGTCCTGAAACACAGCCTTCCATGAATCCTTTGTTGTCATTTTTTGAATGGATGTGTCAGAGTCCTCAAGTAATGTCTGCCTGTCCCGGCCGATGATGTCCAGACGAAACAGCAGAAGAAGTGTAAAAACAAAGGCACACGTCCCCCCAAAAAATAACACCCTGGTCCTCATATCCTCAACTCCCCGGGTTAATCTCTATGGTGATATATCCATAACTGTTTATTGTATTACCCGCTTATCAAGTTTTTACGGAAGGACCGAGCGCCGCCCCAGCGCTTGCCTGTCAGGAACATTGAGATCCAAAGGAGATCAGACTTTTTCCTTGCCAGACGTAAAAAAGATCAAGCTGTTTGAAGGCCGCAGTGCCGCAGATTTTCAGCCTGGCAGGGGAAAAGTTCTCCATCATTCTCGTTCCTGACAGGCAACCCCTGGGGGCGGTGCTGTTCCAAAAACCTGATGATCGATTATTAGCACAAGTATGGTTCAAAGACAAGGGCAGCACCCAAAGAAACCAGTGGAGGGATGTTTTTTACCTTGACAAAAAAGCTTGTTCCCTGTATTTTTATCTGATTTAAAGATTTGGGTATGAGATCTAGAGACTTGGATTTAAAGGAGATTTTCAATACATGTATGCAATAATCAAAACCGGTGGACGACAGTACAAAGTCCAGGAAGGCGAGACCCTGAAGGTTGAGAAGCTCAACGGCAGTGACGGGACTGAAATAAATTTTGACAATGTACTGATGTGTTCTGACGGCGATCAGGTGACCCTGGGGGAACCGACCATAGAAGATGCTGTTGTCAAGGGCCATATTGTTGAACAGGGAAAAGGTAAAAAAGTCCTTGTTTTCAAGTATAAACGCCGCAAAGGCTATAGAAAAACACAGGGTCACAGACAGCTTTATACCGCGGTAAAAATTGATTCCATCCAGGTATAGGACAAAGGAGGTATACCATGTCACATAAAAAAGCAGGCGGAAGTACAAGAAACGGCCGTGACAGCAATGCCCAGCGGCGCGGGATAAAAAAATTCGGGGGCCAGAACGTACTGGCAGGAAATATACTTGTCAGGCAGCTTGGAACCAAAATCCATCCCGGCTCCAATGTGGGAATGGGTAAGGACTATACGCTCTTTTCCAGGATTGACGGCGTTGTTGCCTTTGAAAGATTGGGCAGATCCAGGAAAAGAGTCAGTGTTTATGAAGCGTGAAATTCATTGATGAAGCGCTCATAACCGTTAGATCAGGAAACGGGGGCCCCGGCTGTTTAAGCTTCAGAAGAGAGAGGTTTATTGAACGGGGCGGCCCTGACGGGGGAAACGGCGGAAAGGGCGGCAGCATTATTATCAAGGCCCATCAAGGCAAACGCTCCCTTTTTGACCTGTACCGCACTAAACTGGTTAAGGCCAGAAACGGCATGCCGGGCCAGGGCAAACGAAAAAACGGCAGAAACGGCGCCGATACAATCATTGAGGTTCCTCCCGGCACCCTGATAACCAACGCTGAGACCGGTGAATTCCTCAAGGATCTGACCGAACCCGGAGCTACATTTGTTGCGGCAGAGGGAGGCATCGGCGGAAAGGGCAACAAGCACTTTGCCACATCCACCCACAGAACCCCGCGTTTTGCTCAGCCAGGCATGCCCGGCACAGAAGTTCAACTGAAATTTGAGCTGAAACTCCTGGCAGACATAGGTCTTGTCGGCCTTCCCAATGCAGGCAAGTCCACCCTTATCAGCAGAATCTCATCAGCCCGTCCAAAAATAGCAGACTATCCGTTTACCACCCTTACTCCGTCCCTTGGCATGGTGATGCCGAAAAACAGCGACCCCTTTGCCGTAGCAGACATTCCTGGTATCATCAAGGATGCCCACAAGGGAACAGGCCTTGGCATCCAGTTTCTAAAGCATATTGAAAGAACCGGGTTTCTGATCCATCTCATTGATGCGTTTCAAATCGATCCGCAGGCCCCCCTTGAGGCGTTTCATCTGATCAACCAGGAACTTGCCCTTCACAGCAGAGCACTGGCAGACAAACCCCAGGTCATTGTCCTCAACAAAATGGACCTCACCGGTGCAGACGAAAAGGCAAACCTGTTTAAAAAGGCCTGTGGAAAAAAGGACATATTTACCGTTTCAGCAGCTACCGGCATGGGAACACAGAATCTGGTGAATTTTTTAAGTGAAAAAATCTATAAAAACAAAAACAATGAATAAGCCCGGCAGGAATCTAAAAACCAACATAAAACGCGTGGTCATCAAAATCGGCAGCGGCGTGCTCACCCACAACCACGGTCTGGACAAAAATATCATTCAGACCATTGCAGATCAGATCAGTATTTTAAAAAAAGACCAGATTGAAATCATTGTCGTATCTTCCGGTGCCATTGCTGCAGGGGTAAAAAAAATCGGATTTGAAAAACGGCCCGACGGCATTCCAGCCAGACAGGCGGCAGCAGCTGTGGGTCAGGCCGATTTGATTCTCTCCTGGGAACGGGCCCTGGAAAAAGACGGGTGCAAAGTGGCCCAGCTTCTTTTAACCCGGGATGACCTGAGCCACAGAAGACGGTTTCTCAATGCCAGAAATACCATAAATCAGCTTCTGGAATGGAAAATCATTCCTGTTATCAATGAAAATGATACCGTGGTGATCGAAGAAATCAAGCTTGGGGACAATGACAATCTTGCCGCCCTGATCACCTTGTTGATGGATGCGGATCTGCTCATCAACCTCACCGACATTGACGGGCTTTACAACAAGGACCCAAGAACACATCAGGATGCAGCACTCATCTCCAACGTCAGCACCATAACCCGGGAAATGGAACAGGCTGCGGCCGGGATTCCTGGAAATCTCGGTACCGGCGGAATGCTCAGCAAACTCAAGGCAGCAAAAAAACTCAACAGGGCCGGTGTTCCTATGATCATTGCCGGCGGGAAAAACGAAAATATTGTTCTGGATATTTTTTCAGGAAAAACCACGGGCACCTATTTCAAACCCGGCCGTGAACGCTTGAACAGCCGGAAATGCTGGATCGCATTTAACCTGAAAGCCCGGGGAGCGATATATCTGGACAATGGCGCTGAAAAAGCTGTTATGGAACGGGGAAAAAGCATTCTTCCCATTGGCATTACCGCTGTTACCGGAAATTTCAATGTTGGTGACCCGGTGGAGATCAAAGCAGAATCCAGTACTGTTCTGGGCAAGGGGCTTGTCAACTATTCCTCTGCTGATATAAATATAATCAAGGGACTGAAAAGCGATAAGATTGAGCAGGTTCTGGGCTCAAGGCCCTATATTGATGTGATTCACAGAAACAATCTGGTAACCACCATCACCTGTAATTAGCCCGGGAAACTTGAGAACTCCTTAATCTGATCCAAACATACAGGAGACATCACAATGACAACTGAACATATGATTGTTGAAATTGCAAAAAAAGCCAGACGCGCCTCAAGACAAATTGCTGCTGCCGAAACCTATGAAAAAAATCAGGCCCTGTTGCGCATTGCAGAAATGCTTGATGCCTCTGAAGCAGACATTACAGCAGCCAACCTGAAAGATCTTGAATTTGCCAAGGAAAAAGGGCTTTCTTCTGCCATGATGGACCGGCTGAAAATTTCACGCCCCGTTGTGGATGCCATGATAAAAGGGCTTGAAGAAGTGGCTGCCCTGCCCGACCCTGTGGGGGAAACAGCCAGAGACTGGGTCCGGCCCAACGGGCTGAAAATTTCAAAAATAAGAATCCCTTTGGGCGTGATTGCCATGATCTACGAATCCCGGCCCAATGTCACTGTGGATGCAGCAGCCCTGTGCTTTAAATCCGGGAACTGTGCTTTGCTGCGGGGAGGCTCTGAAGCATTTCATTCAAATATGATTCTGGCAGACATCATTGGCGCCGCCCTTGAGGCATCCGGACTTAACCGGGATATTGTCCAGGTGGTGCCCACACGGGACAGAGAGGCCGTTACCTGCCTGCTGAAGCAGGAAGAATGGATTGATCTTGTTATTCCAAGGGGAGGAGAACCCCTTATCCGTTTTGTGGTGCAGAACTCCACCATACCGGTATTAAAGCATTACAAGGGGGTCTGCCATGTATACGTTGACAAAACCTTTGACATGAACCAGGCTGTGGACATATGCATGAATTCAAAAACCCAGCGCCCGGGGGTCTGTAATGCCATGGAAACCCTGCTGGTGCATGAACAGGCAGCCGGCGAATTCCTGCCCGTAATCATGACAGAATTCCAGAAAAAAAACGTTGAAATCCGGGGCTGCGACAAAACCCTGGCCATGTTTCCCCATGTAAAAAAAGCAGAAACAAAGGACTGGCATGAAGAATACCTGGACTTTATCCTGGCTGTAAGAATCGTTGATTCCATGGAACAGGCCATGGACCACATTGAGGAATACGGCTCCAATCACACAGATGTGATTGTGACAAAAGATGACAAAAGGGCTGATACCTTTGTTAAAAATGTATTCTCCTCCATGGTCGGGGTCAATGCCTCCACCCGGTTTAATGACGGCGGAGAACTGGGCCTGGGCGCAGAGATCGGCATCAGTACATCCAAACTTCACGCCTTCGGCCCCATGGGACTTGAAGAACTGACCACCACCAAATTTGTTGTAAGGGGCAGCGGACAGATAAGAACATGAGATATGGTTTATTCGGCGGCACATTCAATCCAGTTCACAAGGGTCATCTCCAGGTCATCCTGGATGTAAAGGAAAAATTCAGCCTGGACAGGATTTTTCTGATTCCCTGCGCCAGCCCGCCCCATAAAACAGATACAGATCTTGCACCGGCTGACATGCGCCTTAAAATGGTAAAGAGCGCTGTCAAGGGGCACCCGGGACTTGAGCCTTCGGACATTGAAATAAAACGTCAGGGCAAATCATACACCATTGACACCATCAAAGAATTCCAGCAAAGCCATGACACCCAGGCCCGTTTTTTTCTGATCATGGGATCGGATGCGTTTTTTGATATTCAAACATGGAAAAAAAATTATGAGATTTTTACCAGAATCCCGGTTATTGTCATGTTAAGGGCAGATCATGAAAAAGAGTCAAATGAAAAAGAGTCAAAGGCAATCCCTGCTTTTGTCACCCAAAAAATTTCAGACAAATATACTTACAACTTCCAGAACAATGTTTTTTTTCACCCGGTCATACAGCCAATTTACCTGTGCCGGGTGCCCCAGGTCAATATATCCTCAACCCGGATCAGATATTTGATTAAAGAAAACAGATCCGTGACATCACTTCTTCCAGGTGCTGTGGAAGAGACTATCAGACAAAAAGGATTATATCTATGACAGATAAACCTGATGAAACTGCAAAGGATGACACTGCAAAAATAGAAAAATACATCACAACGGCCCTTCAAAGAAAGGCAGAAAATATAAAAGCCATTGGCGTGGGCGATCTGACCTCCTATACCGATATCATCATCATCATCACCGGCAGGTCGGCCCGCCAGGTCACATCTGTTGCCGAGCACATTCACACCACCATGAAAAAACAGGGCATTCTCCCCTTAGGGGTTGAAGGGATCAAAGAAGGAAAATGGGCCCTGCTTGACTTTGGTGATGTGATTATCCATGTGTTTGATGCAGAGACCAGGGCGTTGTATGACATAGAAGGCCTGTGGAGCGATGCCCCGGAGCTGGACCTTTCCCGGTTTACGACATACGACAAAGGATGAACAAAAATAAGATGACACAGATGAATCAAACAGTGGATGCGCTTATCATTCTCGACGGATGGGGGATAAATCCCCTTAAAACCGGAAATGCCGTTGCCCTGGCCAGGACCCCGTTTCTTGACAGAATTGAAAAAAAATATCCTGCCGGTCAGCTTTTATGTTCAGGAGAAAGCGTTGGACTGCCCAAAGGCATAATGGGAAACTCCGAAGTGGGACACATGAATATCGGCGCAGGTCGAAGAGTCCTCCAGCTTCTTGTAAAAATTGATCAGGCCATCCAGGACGGATCATTTTTTCAAAACAGAGAAATTGTCACAATCATGGAACAGACAAAGGACAGGGGGAAAACCCTGCATATCATGGGACTGATATCGGACGGCGGCGTCCACAGCCAGCTCACCCATTTGTTTGCCCTGATTAAAATGGCCAGGGACAAAGGATTCAAATCCGTCAATATCCACTGCATTCTGGATGGAAGGGATACCCCTCCCACAAGCGGAGCCGCCTATATTGAAAAGCTGGTACACTTTCTTGACCAGCACCAGATGGGACAGATTGCCACCCTGTGCGGCAGATACTATGCCATGGACCGGGACAAGCGGTGGGACCGGATTGAAAAAGCCTATGACCTGTACACCCTGGGAAAGGGAAAAACGCACTCAGACCCGGTTCAGGCGGTTAAAGAGGCCTATGCTCAGGGAGAAACCGACGAGTTTCTCACACCTGTTCTGCTAACCTCCGCCAATGAGGATCATCAATCCCATACTCCGTCATGGCAGCTCATAAGGGAAGACGACGGTATTATTTTTTTTAATTTCAGGGCCGACCGGGCCAGACAGATCACCCGGGCCTTTACAGAAAAAAATTTTTCTGAATTTAAAAAAAAAGCAGGGCTCAATTCTGTGAATTTTTTATGCACCACCCTGTATGATGAAAATTTCTCCCTGCCTGTGGCCTTTGGTCCCAGCCCCATGACCAATATCCTCGGAGAGGTGATCAGCACAATGGGACTGAAACAGCTGAGGATTGCAGAAACGGAAAAATACGCCCATGTGACCTATTTTTTCAACGGGGGAGAAGAAAAAATCTTTCCCGGAGAAGAGCGTATTATGATTCCCTCCCCACGGGAAGTGAGCACCTACGATGAAAAACCGGAAATGAGTGCCCAAAAAGTCACTGACGCGGCATGCGAAAAAATAGCCTCCAGAGATATCCGGCTGGTGGTGCTGAACTTTGCCAATATGGATATGGTGGGGCATACAGGCATCCTTGAAGCGGGGATAAAAGCCTGTGAAACAGTGGACAAATGCGCAGAACAGGTGGTAAAGGCCATCTGGGCAGCCGGTGGAACCGCCATGGTAACAGCAGATCACGGCAACGCTGAAATGATGATGGATGCCGACGGCAATGCCCATACCGCCCACACCCTTAATCCGGTCCGGTGCATCATTGCCGGAGATAAATATCTGAACCATCATTTAGAAAACGGCATTCTCGCAGATATCGCCCCCACCATGCTTGAGCTGATGGAAATAGAAAAACCCTCTGAAATGACAGGCAGCTCCCTGCTTGTAAAAAATTAAGCAAAAAAAGGATTTACAATCATGGATGAAATCATAAAAGACTATGCCACGGGTATGGAAATCCCCAATGCCGGGCCCGAGGCCAACAGACAATTATTTGAAAAAAAGCTGGTTGAAGAAAAGGGATATTCAAAAGAAGATATAAGAATTAATGAAACCATAGAGGTGATGTTCAAAGGGGAACCCTATACATCTACCCTTGATCTTGTTGTTTTCTGCAAGGACAGACCAGTCATGGCAGCCAGGTGCATTGCCGGGTCCCTTGGGTCCTATGAAAGGGAAATCCTGGCCGGCGCAAGGCTGGTATATGATTTTCAAATCCCGTTTTCCGTTTCCACCAACGGCACAGAGGCCCTTGTCCGAGATACCCTTACCGGGAAACCGTATAAAGAGGAAAGTCATAACCTGGATGCAGTGCCTTCAAAAGCAGAAGCAGAAACAATTCTGGCTGATACTGCCCCCCAGAAATTCCCTGAGGACAGAAAAGAGCGGGAGATGATCATCTTCCGCTCATATAATATTGAAAAAATAAATAAAGAATGCTGATCTGATTTAATGGCTGACCTGACTGGGTTCCAGCCACAGGGCTGAAATTCTTCAGGCTGCCGCTAAATCATGGGCTAAAGCTCTCTGCCGCAGTGCTTGCAGATTTTGGCCTTTTTCTTTATTATTTCTGCACAATAGGGACACTCCCGTGTAAAGTGCCGCTCGTGAAGGGTTGCCACTGCTTTCTGGGCTGCCTTCTGCAGCACCGGTGATGGGAAATCATGGTTTAACAGCGGTTCAATTGCCTCCACCCCGCCAATTTCCTCCACCATCTCAACCCCTTTAAGCCTTACCTTGGGCGGCCGGCTTGGATCAAGCAGCATAGCCATAATTTTGTCCCACTCTTTGGCGACATAAAAATCAGTCAACATGGAAAAGCCTTCCTTCATGGCCTCCTTATACGCCTCCCGCATGGCAAGTTCCTGGTCATCAAGCATCTGACCCTTGCCGCCGGCAGGACTGAAAACCGGCATATAGTCAAACTTTCCAGAACCCGGTTCAGTAATGCATCTGTAGGAAGCTGTATACTCCATGGTATCCTGAATATTGTCCCAGCCCTTTTTATACGCCGGGCATTCATCATTAAAACACACGAACATATAGGGTGATCCCCATCCCAGACCATCACCAAAAGTGATCTGGGGAACTTCCCACAGAGTCATTTCCTTTTTGCAGTTCGGACAGATCGGTTTTTCCATTTTAAGTACTTTTTCCCGTACTTCATCTCTGGTTTCAAAAGCCATATATTTCTCCTTGGTTATTATACCGTAAAGGTTCGAGCCGAATTTTAACATAAGACCAGGTATCTATTTTGTCAAACACATATGCTGCAACACATTGTATAATAAACCCCAAAATTTAACCCCGCCGTTGCTCAGCTATATAGTGTCTGAACGAAAACCCCGTGTTTGGACGGCTCGTAGAGGAGCTATGCTCACAAACTTGCCCAGGTGCAAGGCGCAAAAAATTTTAAAACCGGAGTGTACTCAGGTACATGAGGATTTTAAAATTTTGATATTTTATAATTAAAGTAAATATCCAATGCTATTATCTTTTGTAAAACTAATATTGACATTATGCAAAAATGTGAAACAGGATTCACCCTTCAACATATTTATGTCATTATGTTTTCAAGCCTGATCAATAAACATATGATTGCAAAATGCGAAGGGGTTCAAAATGCTGAATACATTTATGATTCTAATACAATTCAAAACCTGATATTGTCCGTCTGAATGGAAAGACGTATGCGGGTTATGACGAATAGAGAGTTAATATGCCAAATTTTGAAAAAAACAAAACAGGGCTGGCCTCTCCCATAAATCGCTATCTCAAAATTCTTGATAATATGACCGAGGGGTGCCAGATTATCAGCTTCGACTGGAAGTATATTTTTGTCAACGAGGTAGAAATTGCGGGATATTTGAGCAGGCAGGCCAAAGTTGAATTGACCCGCACAGAACGCAGGAGAAGATGATGGATGAGATACACAACAGCAAAATCGGTCAGGGGATAGAAGCACAATACTCAGGCGTTGTGAGATGTATTGTGATTTTTTATCGGGTCCTGCTTAAAAACCAATATGATTAAAAAAAGAAGTAGGATACACCCTGTTCCCATAAGAATTACAGGCACTGTGTCTGAGGTCTGATAAACCGATCCAATCTCAGTGAGTTTTTTTGACGCCTGCGGGTATCGGCTTATCAAAGGACCCAGCCAGTGGTTGAGAATAAACCATAGCAATCCGAGCACTGACGTCAACACAGCCCACAGGCTGAGCTGTAAAGTGTAATGTGCAAATCCAAACCGCTGAACTATCAGCTCCATAATGAGAACGGCGATGCCCGCCATCAAAAGGCTCACTACCAGACCAGGAATAAAAACACGGGCCAGCAAGTCAGTCATGCCAGTGGTCAGACAGAAAATGGAAAAACCAATCAACCAGCCCAGGATGCCAACGGTAGTCCCTAAATAGCCTGCAATTGTACCGATTTTTTTTCCATCCATTTCAGCCCCCTTTCAAAATCTTTTTTCTATAATCACGAATATCGGTTAGATTCTATCAAGAAAGCGCCTGCTGTTCATGACCCAGCAGGCGCCATGAGGAGTAATTCGTTGTAATACACATCATTGCAATCTGTTATGCTTTGCTCAACACCGTCTCAATAGTTTGGATGACCGCTTCACATTTCCGGTCATTGAGCGCATCAGGGTGAGGAAAGGAAAACCGTCCTGAATCATTGTCAAAATAGCGTCCTGAGGCCGATGCAAATTCATGGGCCAGGGCAGCCCGGCAGAGGATTTCAGCCCCGATGCCAATATCTTTGCCGTCAACCCCGAATGCTTCTTTCACCATTTTGCTGCCCAGAAGGGAGGCGGGATTTACTGCAATCATCCCAGGGCCTTTGTCCTTAAGGGCTCGGCCCATACGGCATGACCACATGGTCAGGGCCAGTTTGCTCTGGGCATAGGCTTCACCGTCAGGCAGCATGGGCGGGCCTGCCAGGGCAGTGGCATCCACCGGCGCCTGGGCCGCCGAGGAGATGTTAAGGATTCGGCCCGAGCTATTGAACAGGGCCAGCAGCTTTTGGGTCAGCATATAGGGGGCGATGGTATTGACGGCAAATCTAACATCAAGCCCGTCTCTGGTGGCAGGATTCTGAACCTTGAAAATACCGGCATTATTTATCAAGACATCAAGCCTGGTATGGTCTTCAGCCACTGCAGCCCCAAGCCCTTCCACATTCTTGAGTTCCGAAAGATCACACAGGTAACTTGTCAACTTCCCGCCCGTGGACATTGCGGATAGTGTTTTCTCCACATCTGCAAGTTTGGCCGGGTTGCGCCCGTGGATGACGAGGTTGTGTCCCTGGACGGCCAGCCTCTTTGCGGCCTCCAGTCCAATACCATCAGTTGCGCCTGTGATCATAATATTTTTCTGCATGATTCCTGCTCCCTTCTATCAATCAGTTTAGGAATCATAGCAAGCTATTACCCAATTATCAAGTTTTTATGTAAGGACCGATTAAGAGCTTCCAGCGGTTGCCTGTCAGGAACAGCGACCGACGGAGGACTCGTTCCCTGCCAGGCTAAAAATCGGCGACCTCCTAAAAGGGTATCCATGGATTATCGTGATCACTCTCACGCCTGCGGGTGCCGGCTTATCAAAGGACACACCAGTCTATCAAGAACTGAAGCTCAGAAATAATGACTTGAGCCGTTCTGAAATAGAGTATCCGGGGCAAAAATTCAAAATATGACCCCCGAGCGCCAAAATAAATTTGCTTTTTGTTGTATTCGGATGTATTCATACAGAATACAAAGGAGGCATACAATGAAAGTAACAACAGTTCGGATGGATGAGGATATCTTAGGCCGCATTAACGGCTTGGCCAGGGAATTAAAACGCTCTCGTTCCTGGGTAATCAAAGAAGCCATAGAGCGCTTTCTTGATTATGAAGAGTGGTATATTCAAGAGGTGCGAAAAGGCATTGATGAGGTGTCTCGGGGCGAGATTGCAACTTCTAAAGAGGTCAAGAACCGATTTCAAAAGTATGGCGTAAATGTTGGTTAAATGGACGCAAAAGGCGCTTGATAACCTCGAAGATGCTGTGGAATATATTGCGGCGGATAATCCAACGGCCGCATCAGGTGTTGCACAAAAAATCTGGAATACGGCCCAATTGCTTGTAGACCAGCCCGGAATGGGACGTCCCGGAAGGGTTTCGGATACTCGCGAACTCATCATAGCAGGCCTTCCCTATATTTTGCCCTACATAGAAAAAGAGGGGGTTGTTTTCATTTTACGAGTCATGCACTCCTCCATGAAATGGCCACAGGAATTTTAAAGTTCACCTATATTTGCTAAGCAATTTCATCCACAGCTCAGAATCCAAGGAATGAGCGTTGTTTATTGTTAATAATTAGGGATAATTCCATCGGATTAAAGGGGTATATGTTTTGTCAAAGTCAAAAAAAAGAAAACAAAGGAAGAACCAGAGCCACAATCCTGATCCTATAGCTCTATACTAGGGCAGGCTTTGTTTAATTTAAGATTTAATCCAGAAATTAGCCGGAACTATCCTTCCATCTCTGCACATTGGACATTTGCCAGGCTTTTTGTATTTTTTCCTTTTTTTGAATTGAAAACCACAATCCTGGCAATGGTAGGGCTCTATCAGAAGTCTTTTCTTTTGGGTCCGAACTGTTTTTTCAATAAACTCTAAATGATGAAAAACATCCTTTTCCGATATACCCACGGATTGAGAAATATCTCTTACCGTCATAGGACTACTTTCAAGACAGTTTATGATTTCCTGCCGTATTGTCTGTGTTCTTTTTTTAGCCATTTTTTAAGGCTGATTCAGTGCTTTGTGTTTTTCAATGTAATCTCTTACCTGATTGCCTGGTTGAAAAATTCCAAAATGGGCATCACATAAAATATCAGCATCTAAATTCAAGAGTTTGTCCATGGAAGACTGATAATCATGACGGCTGGATAAGAAGCTATCATCAAAAGGGCCATGCAAATCTTGACCGAACTAAGGGATCTTCCCAAAAACAATCCACGCATCTTGATTGTCTTTTTGCCTGTCCTCTGCGTTGCACCAATGGGACATATCTCAATAACCGTATCTCAAAAAATGTATGAAATCTGAAATTCGCATTCCGGGGTCGGGCCAGTCTGTTGTTGTTCCTGCTGTTGCTCCAAAGGGATTTCCTGAAGAACTTTTTTGAAGCTGTCAATGTTCTCGCTCTGAGCCGCGGATTGAAGCAGTTTTTTCAGCAGAATCCTGTTGTTCAAGGCCTGTACTTTTTTATAAACATCTTCTGTAACGTCCTTGCTGAATCTTGCATCCAGGGCAGGGCTTCTAAAACCATCTCTCTTGCCTCGGTGAGCATGCCCTTCTCCATGCCAATTCTTTCTGCACTCATTATATGTGGCATTTTTTTATCCTCCTCATACCTGATAAGATCTTCAGTGAACCGTTTTGTTAAGTCTTCAGGCAGCATCATAAGCCAGTCAATCAGCCTGTATATGTTCAGTATGTCCTGTTTGGAAAATCCTCTTTCTTAGAGAGCTGTGGTGATTTTCCATCTCCATGAGTATCTTGTCTGAGTATCTCCTTTTGTGGCCTTTGTTTTTAAATGCGCTGCCGTTATGATGGCAAAGGGGTTTGTCCCCTTGAGCAGACCGTCAATAGAGATCTATCCCTTCCTTCCAGGGGCTGTCATAGTCATCCTGATTATTGTTTTGAGCGTTCATGGCAAAATAGTAACCATAATTGCTTTATTTTGCAAGGTTAATTTTATGTGACCCTTGCCAACATCCTGAGCTCGGCCTGCAAAGTCAGATTGAACCGTTCTACCACGCCGTTCTGCCATGGGCATTTGTAGTCGATTCGCCGGGCTTGGTCATAACTTCGGCCAAATCGTATGGTTTGTTGATCAACGGGGTCGGGCTTCGGTTATTACGCTTTTTACAAAGGACTCTGTTTAAAGGCAAATTTAAACAAAAGCGCAATAACCTAAGCCTGACCCCACAGGCAACCGCTGGGGGCGGCGGTATTCAAAAAACTTGATGATCGAGTTAAAAGTCCATGGATGTTGACAATTATAGTCAATATATTTATGAAAATCTAAAGAAATTATGTCTTGACGGAAAACGTAAAAATATATAGTGTTTGAACGAAAATGCACCCATCTGCTGCGTTGCTGCAAAAATTTGCCAAATTATATAATCGGGCCTCATGTACCTGAGTACACTCCGGTTTCAAATTTTTTTGCGCCTTGCAGCTGGGCAGCTGCCTTTTTGACCGTTTCATCCAGAATATCCTTATCTATAGATGCATCGGTAAAAATAAAGGCCAGCATGGTTGCCATATTCGGATGGATCATTCCGGATCCCTTTGCCATACCGGCTATATTCACTTCTTTGCCATCCAGATCAAAACTAAGATGTCCTTCTTTTGCAAAGGTATCGGTTGTCAGAATGGCATTTGCTGCAAAGCTTCCTGCTTTCGGACTGTTGGAAAGTTTTGGTATGTTATCCTTGATCCCTGCTACGATGTCCTCTGTTGGAAAAGCTTCACCAATCAACCCGGTTGAGGCCACAAGCACCAGTTCCTTATCA
>JAWOEJ010000087.1:0-2581 GCA_046482845.1 Desulfobacteraceae bacterium
CAGGAACAAAAACACGGGAAAGCACGGGTGAATATGTGGATAACTCCGTCATAACCGCCAAGGTGAAGGCGGCAATACTGGAGGACCCGATGCTGAAAATGTTCCAGATCAATGTGGAGACGTTCAAGGGAGAAGTACAGCTGAGCGGCTTTGTGGATTCCGCCGAAGCCGCTGCCAGGGCTGAGGAAATCACCCGGAGGGTGAAAGGCGTGACCTCCGTTAAGAACAGTTTGGTTGTAAAATAAACGAACCATCCCGTTACCGCCCATCATTGGTGCCATTGCTTTGGCGGACGGTTTCGGCTTTTGATCATGGGGAAAAAACATCTCAAAGAGGAGTAAATCATGGATATTGTGCAGTTTGTCATTATTTTAGTCGTTCAGGAGAAATGCCATGAAATCAAGCATACGGGATAATGCAGAAAGTACTATGCACAAAGTCAAAGGAAAAATTAAAGAGACGGTTGGGAAAATGGTCGGAAATCCTGATCTGAAAACTGAAGGCAAAATCGAGAAAATTGAAGGAAAGATTCAGGAAAAACGCGGCCGGATAAAAAAGGCATTGGGTGAATAAAAGGAAAAAAAATGGGGGTTGTTGTAGTATGCAACCCCTATATTTAAAGCACAAAAGGGCCTGTAAGATGATTCATCGCTTGTGGTATGTTTGCCTTATTGCCTGTGTCGCTTTTTTCCCGGCCCGGGCATGGTCCATAAACCCCTCTGAATTTCAAACCCTTCAGTTGTTTTATGAAAATGATTTGTTCGGGGGCACGGATGAGTTCTATACCAATGCCTTCCAGATTACCTGGCTTTCAAAAGATTTAGGACGATATGAAGATGATAAGCGCCTTCCGAAGTGGTCTATTCCGCTGATAAAGAGTATTCCTTTTTCCGGGCATCCTGCAAGTGTTCATAATGTCGGTGTTATATTCGGACAGCAGATCTATACGCCTGCAGACACCCAGATAACCACATTGGTTGAAAACGGCAGGCCATATGCCGGTTTCCTTTATGGTGGACTGGCCCTGCACAGCAAAACCCGTTTCAAACTGGATACCCTTGAAATCGTAGCGGGTGTTGTAGGACCTGCTTCCAAAGCTGAAGCAGTTCAGAATACGGTTCATGACCTGAGGGGCATCCCCACTGCCAAAGGGTGGGATAACCAGCTTGAAAATGAGCCGGCAGTCCGGTTGTCCTGGCAACGCAAATGGCGGTTGCACAGTATGGAATTATTTGACGTTTTGAGTTATGATCTGATTTCCCGGGCCGGGGTGACCCTGGGAAATGTCAGGACATCCACAAGTGCGGGAGGGGAGATCCGTTTCGGGTATCACATTCCACAAGATTTCGGGTCCGATGTCATCCGTGCCGGAGCCGGTGTCAGTGCCCCTGTTATCGAAGGTTCAAAATCAGGTAAAACCTCACTGGGGGCACATGTGTTTGTCAGCTCCGAGGTGGAGGTGGTATTGCATGACATATTTCTTGACGGCAACACCTGGCAGGACAGCCCGAGTGTTGACAAAAAACCGCTGGTGGCAGACCTTTCTTTGGGGGCTTCTTTCAGCATCAACATGTTCAAACTGACATATCGGCATCTTTTCAGAACCGAACAGTTTGCCGGACAGGAAAAAGGCCATACTATCGGTTCCCTGACCCTGGCAGTTTCTTTTTAGGACAAGATCCCGGGGAAACCTGTTTGTGGGCACATCCAGGCTTTTGCAAAAGCTCTGGCTGATAAATTCAAACTTTCAATCTCTTCCTTAATATTTCATCGAATTCTTTTCATCAAAGTATCGATAGATTTAGCTTGGGTATGACATCCACGAAGACCCGGAACTGAAGCAACAAAACATCCATCTTCATCTTTTTCAATTATTACAGCAAATTCTTTCATTCTTTAAAGCCTTCCGACATATCTGGTTGATCTAACAAGCGAACGCGGAAAATCCTTAATTTCAAAAAAACTCAACCATAAATATCATGAAGTCTGCGAAAACCCAACAATTTTGCAACCTGTCATACAGCATCCTTTTTCAGGATGCGCTTCTCAAGGGTGATATCAAGAATATTATAATACATGATTTTCCATTTTTTTATAGGTGTTTTCCCTGATTTCCATTTTTTCCTGGTTCATATATTTATTCAAACATGGAAAATCTGACCCTGGCCGTATTTTCATTGAACCCCGGCTATTTTGAGTTTCCTGATTGATGCGTAAAAAGCCCGGAAAATGTGGATTGCGGCCTATATAATGATTCTGAAGCGGCGCATTTTTTGAAGATATCGGCCCGAAGATCATGCATTTGAATGCAAGAAGAATCCACCAGAAACCAAGCGATGTCCGGATGATTCTTCTGGCCACTGAAGCTGTCAGGGGCAAAGGAGGCCCCTATGATGAAGATATTGTTAATTTATCCTGAATTTCCGGAAACTTTCTGGTCATTCACCCATGCCTTAAGCTTTGTCGGAAAAAAAGCTGCTTTCCCGCCGCTGGGATTGATCACGGTGGCGGCCCTGCTGCCGGAACAATGGGACAAACGCCTCGTGGATACAAATGTGGAACGTCTGAAGGACAAGGATAT
>JAWOEJ010000164.1:0-16151 GCA_046482845.1 Desulfobacteraceae bacterium
CCGTCGAGAAGTGTTCTTGATATAAAGCCGAAATCCGTTAAAAAAAAATGGAAGGATAAGAGTTTTGCTGCAGGGGTTGACCGTTCAATAATCGACAAAGGGGCTGAAATGCTTGAGATGGATCGTACTGAACTCATATCAGAGACAATTATGGGCATGAGAACGGTAGCCGATTCCATTGGGCTTAAAGGGAATTTATAGTACCTGAGGATCAGGTTCTTTATTCCTGCGAGGGGTCAGGCCTGTGAGGGGTCAGGCCCGGGTTTATGGTATTGAAATATAGGGACACTTTACTTGTTTTTTTAAATACAATTGTGCATGGAGTCTGATGTCAAAATATATATCAATTTACGGCGGCAGCCGGGCCGTTTCCCTGATCAGGGAAAGGGGCTTTTCCCAGGATATGGTTAAAATTGTTGCAGCAGCGGCAGGGGGCCCCAAGTGGCTGATTCTGGGGGCGTTTGACAGAATATTGTTTCCCGGCTTTTTCAGAAACAGAAAAACCTCCCTTTTTCTGGTGGGGTCATCTGCCGGAGCCTGGCGGCTGGCTGCCGCCTGTCAGAACCGGCCGGATGAAGCCCTTGAAAAATTCAGGCATGGATATATTCATCAATGGTATTCTTTAAATCCCGGTCATGGCGATATTTTATTTGAATGCCGAAGAATACTCAGTGAATATCTCAATGCAGAGGCTGTCGATGAAATCTTAACGCATCCCCGGTACAGGCTGAATATTCTCTCTGTCAGATCCAGGGGGCTTTTGAAAAGTGAAAATACCATGGTTCAGGCATCAGGACTTTTTATGAGTGCACTTTTCAACATGGTGAAACGGGATTTCCTCAAGTATTTTTTTGACCGGGTTCTGTTTTACCACCCAGCGGAAAAACCGCCTTTTTACAACATGAATCGTTTTCCCACCCGCAAAGTGGCCCTTGATAAGAATAATTTCCACAAAGCCATTCTTTCCTCCGGCTCAATTCCCATTATCATGCCGGGTGTTGAAAATATTCCAGGAGCGCCGTCAGGGGTGTACAGAGATGGCGGCATTATTGATTATCATATGGACATTCCCTTTTTGCCTGAAAATAATGATGATCAGGGTCTGGTTCTGTTTCCCCATTATTCAGATAAAATTATTCCGGGCTGGCTGGATAAAACGAACGGCCGCCTTCCCGGAGCAGCAAACATGAAACATCTGGTCATGATTTCTCCGACCCGCGCATTTATTGACCTTCTTCCCGGGAAAAAAATTCCGGACCGGTCGGATTTTTCTGATTTTAAAGGGAACAACCGGGAAAGAATTGCAAGGTGGAAAAAGGCCTGCACCATATCACGCCTGCTGGGAGAGGAGTTTTTTGACGTAATCGACTCCAACAGAGTTGCCCAGTGTATCAAACCTTTAAAAACAGCGCCCTGAACACTCGATCATCAAGTTTTTTGAATACCACCGCCCCAGCACTTACCGGTCAGGAGCGGGAACCACGGATGAATGTCAGGTTACGTCTTTCTGGTCAAGGAGACTGCGCACAATTGAGAGGAGCCTGTCGGTGTTAAAGGGTTTTTGAAGAAACTGACGGATGCCGATTTCCCTTGCCCTGGCCTCTGACATGTTTTCACTGTAACCGGTGCAGAGAATTATTTTAAGGTCTTTTCTTATATCAAGGCTTTTCTCGGCCAGTTCATCTCCTGACATATGGGGCATGGTCATATCTGTAATCAGCAGATCAAAATGATATGGCTCTTTTTTAATGAAATTAAACGCATCTACGCCGTTTGAAAACGCTTTGATTTTGTATCCGTAATCTTCAAGCAGTTCTTTGGTGGATAAAAGAACGCTTTCTTCATCATCCACAATGATGATATTTTCGCTGCCCCTGCCTGTAACTGGCATTTTATTGATTTCAACGGGAGGATCAGTTTTTTTTTCTGTTACTGGAAGAAAGATGTCAAAGGTTGTTCCCTTGTCAATGTCGCTTTTTACCCTGATAAATCCGCCGTGGTCTTCCACAATTCCGTAAACCAGGGATAATCCAAGTCCTGTGCCTTCTGTTGCATTTTTGGTTGTAAAATAGGGATCAAATATTTTATTGAGGGTTTCCCGGGACATGCCCTCACCTGTATCACTGACCCTGAGATTCAGAAATCTGCCGGGTGAAATATGTGAATTCATCAATCCCGTCTGCGCCTCTATGTCGGTTTCCGTAAGTTCCACAGTGATGATTCCCCCTTTGAACCGCATGGCATGGTAGGCATTGGTGCAGAGGTTCATTATGACCTGGTGGATCTGGGTAGAGTCAGCCATCACAGGGGCATTGGAAACTATTTTTTCCCGGATTTCTATGGTGGTGGGAATACTTGAGCGCAGAAGCTTCAGCGCTTCCTTGACCACCACAGATATGGTTAACAGGCTTTTTTCATGTTCTGACTGCCTGCTGAAGGTAAGAATCTGCTGGATGAGTTCTGCTGCCCTGCGGGCCCCTTTAAGAATCTGCCTGATGTATTCCCGGGCTTTTAAGGGGGTTTCAATGTTTTTTTCCGCCAGCTGGGCGTATCCGAACACACCGGAAAGGATATTGTTGAAGTCATGGGCAATCCCGCCGGCCAGGGTGCCGATGGCTTCCATTTTATGGCTCTGCCTGAGTTTTATTTCAAGGGCTTTTTTTTCCTGTTCTGTTTTTTTTCGTTCTGTTATATCGTAGGTTAATCCGCAAAAGCCGACGACCTGCTGGTTAATATCTTTTCTCAGGGAAACCGATGTTTCCACCATTCTTTTTGTACCGTCTTGTTTAATGAGCGGGTATTGAAAATCAGTTAATGTTTTTCCTGTTGTCAACACCTGTCTGTAGCGTTTTTTAAGTTTATCCGCTGTATCCTCATCTATATATTTTTTATAATTCATACCTGTCAGGTCACCAGCAGGGTATCCAAGGATAGAAATAATGGCTGAATTGAAAAAGGTGAAATTCCCCTTGAGATCCACCTCAAAGTATCCCATATTTCTATTTTCAAGTATGGTTCTGTATCTCTCTTCATTTTCCCTTAGTGTTTGCTCTGTCCGTTTGAGCTCTGACATATCAATGGCTGCACCAATAATGATCAAGGGGGTCTGGTCCTGATCAAATTTAACAATTCTGGCTCTGTTGTGGATCCAGCGCTTTTCTCCTGATTTGGTGTAAATATGGAAATTGTCTTTATAGTCCTTGTTTTTTCCCTCAACAAATTCATTAAATCTGTGTTTAATCTTTTCAGCGGTGCGAGTATCTGCAAATTTGAGAATATCTGTAATTTTCCTGGGAAATTCAGACGGGTCAAACCCAAAGGCTGAAAGAAGATTTGAGTCCAGCTGAAAATCAAAGGTCTTTAGATTCAATTCCCAGGCAGAGGCCATGCTGACCTCAAGGGCCAGTGCAAGTCTTTCTCCGCTTCGTTTTAAGGCTTCCTCGGTTTTTTTCCGGTCTGTGATATTTCTGATAACACTTAACCCTGCCTTTTGCTCCATGAAATCTATGGTTTTGGCATGGAATTCCACAAAAATAACTTCACCTTTCTGGGTGACCATTTCTGTTTCAAAAACCTGGTTTTCCTTTTGTTCTTTCAGTTCTGTTAAAATTTCCCTGTATCTGTGTTTGTGAATGCTGTCGGCAAGCCAGGATGTTTCATTGTTCTGCCGTTTAAACCCAAAGGTATTGGCGGCAATTTCATTACATTCCAGAATCATGCCGGAAAAGTCATAGATGAGAACAGGGTCTGTTACCCCGTCAAACAACTGTTGATAGCGCTTTAAGGATTCTGTTTTTTTCAGACTTTCCACCATCGCAGACAGGGAGGTCATTAACTGGTCAATTTCCAGGATACTGGATGACAAGGGGGGGGTGAGGAATTCAGATCTGCCCCTGGCCATCTGCAGTGACTGGTTTGAGAGGTTGGAAAGGGGGTGAGTCAAAAGCCGGCTGAGAAGACAGGAGATGGCAAAGGTAAACACAAGCACGGCCATAGAGGTGTAAAACACAAGGGAAAGCACTCTTGTTGTTTCCTCCTGCAGTTTTGTGCAATGGGAAATATACAATAAATCAGGAAAGAAACTTAAGGGTGCCGCTGCAATCTGTTTTTGGTTCATTGACCCATGAAAAGGGCTGCCCTTTGAGCTGTTTTTATCCGGCAGAGTGATATTTTCAATTCTTTTCCCTGTCAGCAGATCCCAGGCCTTGTTTTCCTTTACCATGATAATGGTGTCATTCTTATCTTTAAAGCCTGGATTTAATATGATTTTATTTTTGTTCAGAACATAGATACCCAGTGCTGTGCCGATTTTGATTTTTTGACGAAAAATAGGCTGAGCCACTGAATAGACAAAACCATGGTGCTCTGTTTTTAATATTTTACCAGAATTACCCGGACGGGAAAAAAAATTTTCAATCTGGGTTTCTGGGAAATAAAATTCTGAAGCGCTGTATATCTTTTTTGAATCAACAGGGGATATAAAAAATAAAGTATCCGGGTCTGGCTGGTATTTTTTTTTGAAGTATTCCTGAAGCTGCTGTTCTCCGCCAAGCATCAGGGTGACCCGGATGGTGTTGTCTATGGTAATTTCATTGAGCCGGTTCTCTGTACCGGCAAATTGGTTTTTCATAACCTGCATGGCCTGTCCGGCTTCTGCAGTTACCTTGTCTTCAAACTCCGTTGTCAGGGTTTCCTTCATGTTGAAATAGAGAACTGCAGCGGTCAAAAAAGTGGCGCAGGCAACCAGGATGGTTATTGTCAGGGACATATAGGTGGATAAATGAATTTTTTTCATTGCTTTGCTGTAAAACACTGGATCATTTAATAAACTTCATCTGCTGACAGCAGAATATCTTTGGGAATTTTTATGCCAAGGGCTTCTGCCCTGGATAAATTGAAAACCAGTGCGATCCGGTGGGCATCTTCAATGGGGATAACGCCGGGGGGTGTACCAATGAGAATCTCACCTGCCTTCTCTCCGGCCTGAATTCCCATGGAATAAAAATCAATGCTGGCCCCGCCAAAAAGGCCCATTCTGGTAAAAGCGTAATTTATGGCAAGAGAGGGTTTTCTGGCATGTTTTATGGTATAGTCCACAATATCTCCTGCTGAATAGGCTTTCCCGCATTGGTCTTTTAACAGGGTTGCTCCGAGGTAAAAGGCATCGATTCTTGCATCCTGGTTAATGATTTCAATGGCGTTTTTAAATTCCTCCCATGAATTCAGCGTTCTGGACTGTATGGTGCAGGGCGGGGATTTCCAGGAAGAAGGGGATGTTTCAAGTTTTATCTGGTCAGATATGGCCCTGCCTGTGGGTGAAAGATCCTCCAGTACCACAAGGGTGTCAAGGTCCAGCATATTGGAAAGAACCGTTACGGCTTCTCTGATGTGAAGTTTTTCATAGACCCCGGTGATGTTATACCCTGGTTTTTCGCGGTTTTTCATAAAGGGTCGGGTTTTATTGTAAGTTTCCGGCTGAACATTGATGCCTGAAAACACCACGGGCAGATCGGTCCGGGCCAGTTCAAGGCCAATGGTTCTAAAGGCATTGTCATCCAGGGTGATGACCAGATCAGGGCTGATTTCCCTGATTTTTGCCAGTGCTTTTTCTGCCTGGCGCTGAATCAGTTCAGGGGTATTGTTTTTTATCTTGGTTTCCATGTAAAGGGTTTCAATGTCAAGATTTTTACCCTTTTCCCATCCGGCCATGGCCATTGCGCTGACAGCGCCGTCATGCTGGGGCTGGCCGCAGGGGTGATCCTTTTCATAGCTGTGTACGATGACAACCCTTTTGTTTTTTTCAGCCAATGCATTGCTCAGGAAGAACGGTGACATGATCAGGATTAAAAAGATAATAACAGCAGATTTTTTATCCATTATATTAATTCCTTGAAAGATATTACCATGGAAAGGAACATAAGTTTAAAAAATAACAATTTATAGCAGATTTATCAAGATAATTTTAAACATCGAAGATCAGGTCTTTGTATCTGACCTTTTCATATAACGTCCATGCCTTGACAGGCACAACAAAGCTTTTAGCTGTTAGCTTTTAGCTGTTAGCTTTTAGCTGTTAGCTTTTAGCTGTTAGCTGAGTACTGATGGCTGATGGCTTTCATATAATAAAAAAGGGGATATTATTTTTAATATCCCCTTTTTAATTGATTTTAGATGAAACATTCAGGTTTTATAATTGAGTTGCCGAATTGCCTGGGCATTATCCCCTGACTTCCTCTTTGACCCGGGTGGCGATTTTAAACAGCACCGTCAGAATGAAAAAACCGGTTGCAAAAACCCCGAGGCTGACAACCACCTCTTTGAATGTCGGCATATACTCCGTAAAATGGTGAAGGGGAGAGGGAACAAACCCCCCTGAAATCATGCCCAGACTTTTGTCAATCCAGGTTCCGATAACAACCATGATGCAGGTAAAGGGAAGCAGGGTAACATTGCTTCTCAAAGCCGGTATCACCAGTAGAATAATGCCGATAGTCATAAGGGTGATGGATGTCCACATCCAGGGCACCAGGGCATTATGTCCGTGGAGGCCGAAGAACAGATAATCAATGTGGGTTTTATGACTGGGGATATTGCTGTAATAGGTGACAAAAATTTCACAGGCAAAAAAGAAGACATTGGCGATGAGCGCATAGCAGACAATTTTGGACAGGGTCTGAATGGCTTCCCTGCCGGGATCAAACTTTGTTACCTTTTTGATGATGTAGCTGAGCAGAATAAGCACGGCCGGGCCTGCAGCAAAGGCTGAAGCAAGAAACCGGGGTGCCAGAATGGCTGTCAGCCAGAATCCCCTGCCGGGAAGCCCGCAGTACAGATAGGCGGTTACCGTATGGATACCAATGGCAAAGGGAATGGATAAATAGATAAGGGGTTTTGTCCAGAAGGGCGGTTCGATCTGATTCCGCTCTGCCTCCAGCACCTTCCATCCTATGACAATGTTTAAAAACAGATACCCGTTGAGCACACACATATCCCAGAACAGCATGGAATGCGGCGTGGGATACAGCAGCACATTGAGCATGCGTATGGGCTGGCCAAGGTCAACCACAATGAACAGAAGACACATGATCAGGGACGCCACTGCAAGAAATTCCCCGAGGATGGTAATCCTGTGAAATCTTTCATAGTCGTGGAGGTAGAAGGGAATGACCACCATGACACCGCCGGCAGCAACCCCGACCAGGTAGGTGAAGTTTGCAATGTAAAAGCCCCATGACACATCACGGCTCATGCCGGTTATCATAAGTCCATTGAGAAACTGGTCAATATAGACGATAAACCCTGCTCCCATGACAGCAAGCAGCAGTCCCAGCCATATCCAGTATTTTTTGCTTCCTTTAATAGCTATTTCAAGCATACTCGCCTCTCTTACATGATATAGTAAACAGAAGGCTCAGTACCAAGCGCCTGTTTACGTCTGATTGAATATCTTGTATCCAGAAGTTTCCTTACTTCAGATTCAGGGTCTTCCAGATCACCGACAGTGATGGCGCCTTCTGAGACTTCAACACAATGGGGCTGAAGTCCCTGTGCCAGGCGTTCTGCGCAGAGATTGCACTTTTCCACCACACCCTTGGACCGGGTAGGAAAATCCGGATCCGTTTCGTCCACAAAAGGTCTCGGGTCCCTGAAATTGAAACTTCTGGATCCAAAGGGGCAGGCAGCCATACAGAATCTGCATCCGATGCAGCGGTGAAAATCCATAAGCACGATGCCGTCTTCCCGTTTAAATGTGGCCTGGGTAGGACAGGCCTGGACACAGGGGGCATTTTTGCAGTGGTTGCAGGTGACAAGAAAGGGGAGATGTCTGAATTTTTCAGCCAGAAATTCATCTTCCTTGTCTGGAAAGGCATGCTTAAATTCTTCCGGCCAGATCCATTTGATTTCCTGGGTCTGTTTGGGCTCCCTTGTTTTGGGATATTTTTCCCTGTCCGGCTCATGGTCGAAATCTGGTACATTGTGTGCCTTATGGCATGCTTCAACAATATTTTCAGCTATTTTGTCAGTAAGCTTGCTCGTATCAATTACCATTCCCCAGCGTTTTGCCGTTAATGCTTCTTTGTTGGGTTTTTTTACGGGGTGTGAAACACCATGGGAATCAGATGATGCAATAGCAGTTATTGCCGGAGCTGCGCCAATGGCCATTGCAGAAACGCCAGCGGCTTTGAGAAAGCTTCTTCTGCTGTTTTTCATTGGGTAATCTCCTTGGGGTTGATATCTGTTTTGGGGTCTGTGTGACATTCCCAGCAATAGGGATCCACAGATGCGTAGTCATGACATTTGTCGCAAAATTTAGCCTTGTCTTCATGGCAGCCCAGGCATGAGTTTTCGCCGGTGGAAAGGCTCATGTTAAAGGCTTTTCCATTGACAGCGTGGTATTTTCTGTCTGCATCCCTGACAACAGCGTCTCTCCATTCATCCAAAAGGGACATATGGTCTGCCCGCATCTGATATTTGTCCAGAACACATTTTTTGGCTGCTTTGGCTGTTTTTGAAAGCTCTGGTTCAGGTGCAGCATCTGGTCCGCCAAGGTTGAACCAGAAGGGAAAGAGTGCTGCAACGGCAAAAACCACAAGCCCTGCGATGATCGTGTTTTTATTCATCTTCTTCCTCCATTCCAGGTAAGGGTTCCATGCGAAGATCCGTGGTCCTCTTCTTTTCACCCGGCAGAATCAGTGCATTTCCAACCAGTTCATGGATACCGATGACATCAACTTCCGGTACCCAGTATTCCATTAATGCCGGGAATACCGCCCTGTCAATGGCGCATATGCAGCACAGATGGGTAACACCGAATTTTTCATGAACATATTTTACTGCATTGGCCCTGGGAAGTCCGCCTGCCATTCTCAGTTCAATATTTTCCCCTGCATTCAGTCCGGCGCCGCTGCCGCAGCAGAAGGTCTGTTCTCTAATGGTGTTGGGGGGCATTTCAAAGAATTTATCGCATACATTGTTGATCACATATCTGGGTTCTTCAAGCAGACCCATCCCCCGGGCCGGGTTGCAGGAATCATGGTAGGTCAGTGAAATATGGCTGTTACGGCTCGTGTCAAGTTCAAGTTTTCCATGCTTTATCAGGTCAGCTGTAAATTCACAGATATGGACCATTTTTGTGGATTTTGCATTTTCAAACTTGGTTCCGGTAATGGGATTCACCGGTTCTTCAAGAAAATCTGCAGGACCGTTCATGGTATCCATGTACTGGTTGATGACCCGCCACATATGCCCGCATTCGCCGCCGAGAATCCACTTGACACCCAGCCGCCTGGCTTCGGCATACATTTTTGCATTGAGCCGCTTCATTGTTTCGTGGGAGGTGAAAAATCCAAAATTACCTCCCTCGGAAGCATAGGTGCTCCAGGTGATATCCAGGTCGTATTTGTCCTTAAGGTATTTGAACAGAATCATATATCCCTGGCATGTGTATGTTCCCGGGTCTGCAAAAACGTCTCCTGAAGGGGTGATAAACAGGAGGTCTGCGCCTTTTTTGTTGAATTGGGGCTCAACGTTTACGCCGGTGATATCCTCAATGTCTTCTGTGAAAAATTCCAGCATGTCCTTAAAGGCATGGGGCTGAATTCCCAAATGGTTTCCGGTCTGATAACAATTGGAAACCGGGGTGGCAATCCAGTCCACATTCAGGCCGATGAGGTTGAGAAGCTCTCTGCCCATGATGGTGATTTCAGCAGTGTCAATGCCGTAGGGACAGAACACCGAGCATCTTCTGCACTCAGAACACTGGAACATATAGTACCATATTTCCTTGAGCACATTCAGGGTCAGGGGCCGGTTGCCGGAAATTTTGGGAAAACCGGGAATACTTTTTATGATCTTACCGGCGGTGGTGAAATCATTTCTATAAACAGATCTTAGCAATTCTGCTCTTACAACCGGCATGTTTTTGGGATCACCGGTGCCAAGAAAGAAATGACACTTGTCTGCACAGGCACCGCAGCGTACACAGATATCCATAAACACCTTAAAGGTTCTAAACCGTTCCAGGCGCTCCTTAAATCCCTGGTGGAGAATTTCCTGCCAGTTTTCAGGCAGCTTCCAGTCTTCATCCAGGGGATTCCAGTTCCTGGCATAGGGCATGCTCAAAGTTTCAAGACTTTCAGGCTTTGCCGCATAGCAGTACATGCCAGGTCTGATCTGGACAGCAGTATCCATCCAGCTGGCACCACCAGGCGTATAGTCTATCTTGTCCATTAATTCATCTGGTTTGATTTCTTCGTCAGCCATCTATTACTCCTTCTTGTCTACTGGTAATCCAGCTTCTATCATTTTTTCTCTAAAGTGATCCTCATACTGGGGATAGGTATGAACATCCACATCATAGTTCCATGGATTAACATGTCTCTTTATCCGGGTGTTGTTTGCCATGTTCCGCGTCGGGCTTAAAAAGATACCACCCATGTGCATGATTTTGCTGACGGGGATATAGGCCATCAGAATACTGACAAGAAATACATGGGCATAAAACAGGCCGCCGACACCCTCGGGTATGGATGGACTGAAGGTGACAAGCCCCATGGTAAACTGTTTTACACCAAAAATGTCAACTTTTGTAAAGTAACGCATGGCAATGCCGCTGGCAGCGATGCCGATAATGAGAAACAAAGGGAAATAATCCGAGGCAAGGGAGATATAGCTTATCTTTGACTCGAATATTCTTCTTGCCAGCAGAAAAAGGGCTGCAAGAAGAAGTACCACGCCGGAGATAAAAAGCCCGGGCAGACCAAGCTGTACAATGCCGTCAAGGTATTCAAGAAACTGCACAGCTGCCGGCACCGGAGCGGTAAAAAATCTCAGATGTCTTAGAATAACAACAAGAAATGCGTAGTGGAACGCCAGGGCACCCACCCACAGAAAAATTTCCCATGAGTAGGTCAGCCTGTTTTTTTCATTTCTGTTAAAGGCTGCCTTGGTGTTTCTGAATAGAGATCTGAAAAGAAAAATTTCAAGGATCATGCGCACAAACACACCTGATGCTTTATCAGGATTCTCAATGCTGTTGTGTTTGATCCATGGAAGTGATTTCTGCTGTCCGCAGGTTGTGGGAATTCTGAACGGAACGGCTGAGGATGCCCATCCCATTACACGGTATATAAAGCCTGCAACAAAGGCTATTACCGCAATATAGGGAAAAACAATCCCAAAGAACCACTGCATTCCGGCTCCCTCAACCCCTGCGTATGCCAGCAGAAACAGAAGAAAAACGCCTGTCAGGGGTAACATGTACTTTTGATTCATCTCCAACCACCTCTTTTTATGGTTTTGCACAAAAAGAAAATTGCCAAAACCTGTTTAAGATTTTCTTGAGCCAAGGAGTTCTTCCTCCTTGAGCTCTTCTACTAAACCAGCCCTTTCAAACGCCCTGTGTATCCGTTTTTTGGATTCTGTGGCCTTTAAAAGGAATATATCCTCTCTGCACTTCATGAACCTGTTGAAAGCAGCCAGAGCAATTTGATCCACCCGGCTGTCAAAGGATTCATTCCACGTGCCTGTTTCCTCTTTTACAATATCTTTTAGTCTGAAAACAAAGCCTACGGCTTTTTCAGCTGTAAACATGGTTTGAACTGCCCTGATGCGTACCACTGAATCCAGGGCCGATTCAATTTTGTCCATTTCCGTCTGTTCTGTTAAATCCCTGTTTTCAAGAAGCAGATTAAAGGTATCTTCAATACACTCCTGGGTGGCAACGGCAACGGGGTTGTCAAATTTGTTTTTTGATTTTACCAGAATGCGTGCTGTCTCTTCCGGGTAGGTGCTGATAACCGCAAGAAACCATTTGTCAATGATGTTTTTTTTATTTTTTTTGAGTTGTTGATCAAAATCCATTTTTTTTTTGCTCCATGTGCCGATGTGTTGTGGAATCTGGAACCTGATCGTTCCTTTTCTGTATTTTTTTCTATGCACCCGTTTATTTTATAAAAATAAGACAATAAAACTCAGAAGGAGAATAAAAAAAACTGCAGTTATCCGTAAAATACGCATTTAAATATATTAACTGTTCGATATAACCATTCCATAAATTTATGTCAAGGATAAAAGAGGAAGGGGGGCCATGGTAAAAAACTGCCGGTTTACCTGGTAAATCATGTGAGGATCAAATGCCCCGCAGAGTTCTGAAATGGAATGCATGGCAAGGGAAGGGGCGCCGGCATCCACTGTTCTGATTCCTGTTCTGGCTGAGAGGATGGGGCCTGTGGTGCTGCCGCAGGGCATGTCGCTTCTCATTACAAACGTTTGAAAGGGAATGTCGGCGCTGGCGCACAGGGTTTTAAAAACCGCTGAAGATTCAGAATTGGACGCGTATCTCAAAGATGAATTGATTTTCAGAACCGGCCCTTTGTTCAACTGCGGCAGGTGGTTTCCGTCATGTTTTTCCCCGTGGCAGGGGTGGGCGGCATGGGCATTGTCCCAGGAGATCATCATGGACCTGGCTGCGGTTCTGCCTGATTTTTCAGGTGTAGCCGTCAGTCTTGCCAGGACAGATAAAAGAAAGGACCCTTTGGCGCCGGCAGGGGAATCACTGCCGATCTCTTCGTGGTCTGTACATACAATCATGGATGTTTTTTCAGTGCCTGTCTGAATCAGACTTTCCAGGACGGCATGACAGGATATAAGGTTGTCAAGCCTTGATCCCAGTATAAATTCATTGTTCAGCCCTGAATAGCCGGGCGGCTCCATGCATGAAAAGCTCATTTCAAAATCAATGATTTTTTTTATTGAAATTTCCGGATATTGGGCAACTGCCTGATGAAACAAAATTTCCTTGAAAGCGGTTTTGTTTCCAAAGCCGTCCAGGTAGAACAGAGGGGATATGTCTATTTGGGGGTTTATGCCGGTTTCATTATTGGCATCCCGGTCTAGGTGGATGGCCAGACTGGGAATAACAGCCACAGGTCGTTTAAAATTGATCAAAAGGCTGGTCAGATCATCAGGGTCCTGTCCATTGTTTTTTTTCATAAGGCATGTCACCCGTCCTGCCAGGTTCAATCCCCTGTCAAACCATGTGGTTAACCGGGCGCTGCCGTAGACTTCAACGCCCAGGCGGGTCATGGTGTTAAAGTGTTTTTCCGGAAAGGGCTTTACCCTTAAACAGGGGCTGTCTGTATGGGCGCAGGCAATATTGATTCCTGTGTCCCAGGGGTCTTTGTCCCCTGTTATAAATGCGATGACTGCGGAGTTGTTGCGGATGACATAGTAGCGTTTCTTTTTTTTAATCTGCCATGGATCTTCTTCTCTGAGTTTTGTAAATCCGTTTGCCTCAAGTTTTTCAGCCATGTTTGCCGCTGCATGAAAGGGCGTGGGGGAATCGGCAATAAAGGCGAACAACTCTTTATTATATTTGCGTACTCTGTTTTTTATCTGCGTGAACGCTCTGGTCTCCATGGCTGATTGTCCTTGGTTCTCATTTTATCCAGGTGGTTATATCAAAGCCGTCAGCCGTCAGTACTCAGCTGACAGCTAAAAGCTGATGCTTTCATTATTATGTTGTGGCCGGGTCGATGATCATGGGTCGGCCATGCCGGTTATATGAATCTTCGCCGATATATAAAATTTTATACTGTTTTTTGTCAAGAAATAATTGATTTGCTGAAATCCCCGTGGTATGGAATAAAAAATAAAAAAAACCGGTGGTTAAGCCCATAAAGGATGGAAAATCATGTTGATGAAAAAAAATCCAGAAAAAACCATAGCCTGGCAGGATCTTTTAAATCACTACAATACAATGAAGAATGTTCACATGACAGATCTTTTTGAGAATGACCCGGATCGGTTTAAAAGATTCTCCATTCAATTCAAGGATATGGTTGTTGATTTTTCCAAGAATATTATAACGGACAAGACCCTTGATCTGCTGGTGGCCCTTGCCGGGGAAACCGGTTTGCCCGATGCTGTAACCCAGATGTTTTCAGGAAAACCAATCAATGAAACAGAAAACAGGTCTGTTCTGCATACAGCCCTTCGGAACAGGGGGAACACCCCTGTCATTGTAGACAATTCAGATGTGATGATCCAGGTGAATGGGGTGCTGGAAAAAATGAAGGCGTTTTCCAGTGGCATTGCAGACGGCACCTGGACAGGATATACCGGTCAAAAAATAAAAGACATTGTCAATATCGGCATAGGCGGGTCAGATCTGGGGCCTTCCATGGTGACCCGGGCTTTGAAACCCTATGCCCTTGATGGACTGTCTGTCCATTTTGTATCCAATATCGATGCTGCCCATCTTGTGGAAACCTTAAGGGTCTGTCATCCAAAAACCACGTTGTTTATTATTGCATCCAAGACCTTTACCACCCAGGAGACCATGACCAATGCCCGCTCTGCCCGCAGCTGGTTTTTGAATCATGCACAAAGTGAAAATCATATTGCCAGACACTTTGCCGCGGTTTCCACCAATATTGAAGCGGTTGAGGCCTTTGGCATTGACAGAAAAAACATGTTCGGGTTCTGGGACTGGGTGGGGGGACGGTTTTCACTGTGGTCAGCCATTGGTCTTTCCATTGCCTGTTATATCGGATTTGACAATTTTGAAAGGCTGCTTAAAGGGGGCTTTGACATGGACTGCCATTTTAAGCAGGCCCCGCTGAAGGAGAATATTCCCGTTCTAATGGCTTTGATTTCCATCTGGTATATTAATTTTTTCAATGCCCGGACCGAGGCCGTTCTTCCCTATGATCAGTGCATGGACAGATTTCCCGCCTATCTTCAGCAGGCCGTCATGGAAAGTAATGGAAAAACAGCATCCCGGGACGGTCAGGCCGTTACTTATCCCACAGGGCCGGTTGTATGGGGAGAGCCGGGAACCAACGGGCAGCACGCCTTTTATCAATTGATTCACCAGGGCTCACAAATGGTGCCGGCGGATTTTCTGGCCCCTGCGCTCAGCCATTATCCTCTGAATGACCATCATAATATTCTTTTATCCAATTTTTTTGCCCAGCCGGAAGCCCTGTTAAAAGGAAAATCTGAAGATGAAGTGAGAAACACATTAACGGCGGCAGGGAAAAGTGAGGATGAGATCAACAGGCTGACCCCCCACATGGTGTTTAAGGGCAACAAACCCAGCAACAGCATCCTCTTTAGAAAACTGACCCCGGAAACCCTGGGCAGTCTCATTGCCATGTACGAGCATAAAATCTTTGTCCAGGGCGTGATCTGGAATATTTTCAGCTTTGATCAATACGGGGTTGAACTGGGCAAGGCCCTTGCTGGAAAAATTCTGCCGGAACTTGAAGATGAGCACAGTGTAGATACCCATGACGCTTCAACAAACGGACTGATCAATGCCTTTAAGGAAATGAGAAAACAATCAGACAGTATCTAATGGATCATAGAAAAAGCATTATTGGTATTCTGCCCTTAACGCTGCGGCAATTTCTCGGGACAGGGCTGCCAGGGCACGGCTTTCCCCCTCAACCAGGGCCTTAAAACTGTTTGACGTCAGTTTTTCTGTCACTTGTGTATGTTCCAGCGAAATTAATCTGTCCTTTTTTGAATCCAGTATTTTCCACCGTGCACAAAGATCAACCCTGTCCCCGGGGGTGCCGTTAAACCGGATAATTTCCACAACGATCTGGCAGGAAACGTTCATGTGTTTCTGCCAGGGATAAAGGGCGATTCTGTCCGTGGAAAGGAGGATGGACAGATTTTCCCGCATCACAGAAAGAATGTCATAATCCAGCTGGCCGGCCCAGCGGTTGAAGTCTGACAGGCCAATGGTATTGGGGCCTTTTTTAATTATAATTTCAGACCGGTCCAGATGCCGGGGAATGGACACAGGGCCGATGCCGATGGTGATGTTCAGGGGCAGGGGCGGCAGTGTCTGTTCAAGGTCGGCATCATTCACGGGGCTTAGTACAAAGAAATCAGCCGGTCTTGATATGGCGCATCCACCGGCTGACAACAGACATATAAGAAGCATCCATACCAAAGATATTAATCTATTTCTGTTTTCCATCATCTTTTGTTTTCCTTGAATTTTAACGGGTTTAATATGGATCATCGGGTCGGCTGTTTTCCTCTGATCAGCGCTTCTGGATGCCTTTCCAGATATTCGGTTAAAAGGCGGAAGGATCTGGCTGCCCTGGAAAGTTCATCCAGGGTGCGGGTCAGGC
>JAWOEJ010000205.1:0-3040 GCA_046482845.1 Desulfobacteraceae bacterium
GCCACCCGGTCACGAATCAATGAAAACAGCTGATTTAGTGTGGTGCGCTGCCCAAAGGCAACATTGTATACCTGGTCGGCGGCGTCATCCCCGGCCGGTGCAGCCAGCAGATTGGCCTGAACACAATTATTAATGAAACAGAAATCCCGGCTGGTTTCACCGTCACCATTAATATACACCGTGCTTTTACGGATCAATGCACCAAACCATAAAGGAATGACTGCGGCATAAGCCCCGTTAGGGTCCTGGCGGCGGCCGAATACATTAAAATATCGCAGTCCGATGCTTTTAAACCCGTAGGTGGCGGCAAACACCCGGGCGTACAGTTCATTGACCAGCTTTGTCACGGCATAGGGGGAAAGGGGATTACCGACAATCTCCTCTTTTTTGGGAAGGGTTGGATGATCCCCATAGGTGGAACTTGATGCAGCATATACGAACCGTTTTACGTCCGCGTCCCGGGCTGCGGTCAGCATATTTAAAAAGCCGGTTATATTATTTTCATTGGTGGTCAAGGGATCGGCAACAGACCGGGGAACGGACCCCAAAGCCGCCTGGTGAAGGACATAATCCTGCCCTTTGCAAACAGCCGCGCAGGTGCCCGCATTGGTGATATCCCCTTGAATAAAAGAGAATTTCTGCCATGCCTCAGAACCCACGGCCTCTTTGACCTGGTCTAAATTATGCTGAAACCCTGTGGAAAAATTATCCAGGCCGGTCACTGTTTGCCCAAGATTAAGCAAGGTCTCCAGAAGATTGGAACCAATAAACCCCGCGCATCCGGTGATCAGCCAGGATCGTGGATTCTCTTTCAAATTCTGTTGAGTTCGTGTGAAATGCATATGAATGTTCCTTGATGTTTAGGAATGAGTCCGATCTTACCACAACTCCCAATGTCCGAAGTAATAGACATAAAGGGCCAACCCGATATTGGTTACCGCGTGGGCAACAATGCAGGAAATCAAATCTTTTCTCAATATCCACAAAAGGGCCATGAGTAGGCCGTAGGCAATGGCTGCGGGCCATTCGGCAACCAGATGGCCTGCAGCAAAAATAATGGTTGAAATCACAATGGCGTAAACGCTCCACTGCCCTGGTGCGACATTGAAAATACTGGCCCCATCCAAGGCTGCAGAAAAGGCTTTGGGCGTTTTTTGCCTGCGCAGAAGATCCCATTGCAGGGCGACCCGGAAGACAAATCCACGCATGAACAATTCTTCAAAAACCGGTACCACAAAACCGGCCGTCAAAAGCCTTAAGATAAATCCGAGACCCGACCATGGCGCGCTATCCCCGGGAGTTGTAAACGGGGCATATAAACCGCACCACACCACCAGTCCGATGATCCCGAAAACGATTCCCCATAAACAGGAGATCCATTTGTTTTCAGGGCCGGTTAAAGGAACGTACCATTTCCAGGCCCAGATCAAAAGCCCGGGTACAATCACCAGCTTCATTATATATATGATTTCTTCGGGCAGCTTGTTATGCAAAACAGAAGAAAGCGCCACATAAGCGAAATACGGGGCTGCATAGGGAATCAGCAGATCCATATTTTTCCATTTTTCCCGGGAACTATCAGTATTGGAACTATTCATTCAATCACCTCAATTTCAACCCTGCGGTTCATCATTCGGCCCCATGCCGTATCATTGCTTTCAATGGGGTTCTGTCCGCCTCTGCCCTGGATTTGCATCTGATAGCTTTTGACCCCCAGCCCCAAAAGAAAACTTTTCACGATATTTGCTCTGAATTCGGATAATTGCAAATTATACTTAGCATTCCCCATAGCATCCGTATATCCGGTAATGAAAATTTTTGAATCTTGGTGAACAACCAGGGGTTTTGAAAATGCTTCAAGCTTTTCAAGGTCTTCTTCATTAAGATCATTGGCGTTATGCTTAAACCGGACTGTAATTTTATCTCTTGGAAGTGGCGGTGGGGGGGGCGGATTTTTTAATTCAGGTGATAGATCTGTTTCCGGGGGCACAATGATAAATTTGACTTCTTCTGGATTTTTAGCCTGGCCCCGGACTTTTTTTTCAACGACGGTACTTGGTTTGGGAGGGGCTGGATTATCCGGATGTTTAGGCTTCTGGACAACGGGCTGAATTCCCGGCTGGATAGTTTTATCTGTTTTTTGTTCTTTTATTATTTCCTGTGTTTGATCAAACTGCTGTTTTACCCGGGAAAGCATGGAAAAAAAATGATTCGGGAACATAAAATACCAGGCAAAAATAAAAAAACAGATTAGAATTAACAGGTTGCCCCATGGCAATCGTTTTTTTTGCGGTTGTGGAACTGGGGGGGGCAGCTGCTGCACAGGCCTGTGGTAGTCAAAATTCCGGGTAGACAGGTCACCCGGGGGATTATTTTTATGGTAGCTATTGGGCTCAAATGGTTCATTGATGTCACGGTTGCGGACCTGGGCCGGAATTTTCAGTTCTTTTGCACACTCTTTTACAATGCCTGCGTCAATGACCCGCTGTTCCCTGACAAAACCGGACAACAGGGAATGATCACATAAAATATTGATGCGTCTTGGAAATCCGCCTGAATATAGAAAAATTTCCTGAACCGCATTCCGGTCAAACAGCCGCTCCTGTGTGCCTGCAACCTTGAGCCGGTGGCGAATATATTCATCCACCTCTTCCGGGGTCAAGGGGTCCAGGTTGTAGTTGAGGGTCATCCGTTGGAGGACCGCCCTGTTCTGGGGCCTGTTCAAAATTTCATTGAATTCGTTTTGTCCGATGAAAAAAATATTTATCAGTTTTGCATCCGGTTTTTCAATATTTGACAGCAGGCGGATCTCTTCGAGCATTTCCTGGGTGAGCAGCTGGGCTTCATCAATGATGAGCAGCACCTTTTTATTTTTTTCAGCGGCGCTGAGCAGAAAATTTTTAAAATGGGCAAGAAATGCGCCTTTGGAGGTAAATTCCTTGTCCATGCCAAAGGCTGCGGCAATATAATTCAAAAAATCAAGTTTAATCAGGCTTGGATCCGGCACAGAGGTGCAGATGACATCCTGTTCCAAATTCTG
>JAWOEJ010000208.1:0-5940 GCA_046482845.1 Desulfobacteraceae bacterium
TATCCATCCGGGCTGTATGAATATATGTCCGTCACTGGATGTGGCTTACCAGTCTTTATCCGAGGCCGGCGGCGATATGATGCAGTGCCGCAGATTCGGTGCAGAGGGGAAGTGCGGTATCCTGCTGGCCGATGTTGCCGGCCACAGCGTCATGAGTTCCTATACCAGTGCCATATTTACAGGTCTTCTCATGTCTGTCTGGGACCTTCACAGAGATCCCGTGGTCCTTTTAAAAAAAATGGACAGGGAATTGTTCAGGGTTGGCAACGATACCTCCCATATCTGCGCCACTGCTCTGCTGTGGGACCGGTGGACCGGCAAATTCAGCTTTGGTTGCGCCGGCAATCCCGGGGGCCTCATTGTAACCCTTGCTTCCGACGGCAGGGCTGAGTTTGAAGCCCTTCCAGGAGGCGGCATGGTGCTTGGTGTTCTTGAACATCATGATCTCTTCTGTTTCGGGACCGGCAATTTAAAGCCCCATGCATACCTTTTTTTGTTTTCAGACGGTATCCAGGCATCTGAACTGATCCGGGCCATTGAAAACCGGCCGGAACAGCTTAACCGACCTGGCATTACGGGAATCTGCAGACAGCTTATGGACACCATGCTGGAAACCACTGAACCTGTGGATGACATGATTCTCCTTTGCATGCACAATGCGGCCCTGGCCGGCCACCCGGATTTTATCTCATCATACCCGGCCACCTATGAAGCCGTTGACAGGGCCTGTTCCTGGATGGACAGGCATTTAACGGACAGCGCCATACCAGCGGGTAACGACAGGGATTTTGTGCTCCTGTCTGCCAGGGAAATTCTGCTCAATGCTGTGGAGCACGGCAGCAGCCGCAACGCCTCGGCCCGTTTTGAAACGCTTCTTTATATTAAAGAGGATGAACTGAAAATCACCGTTATTGATGAAGGAAAGGGGTTTGATGTAAAGAAAAATCTGAGCCCCCCAAAAGAGTTGACACTGGAACAGGTCGGAAAACGAGGGTTGAGCTTTGCATGGTCAAATGCCCATGACATTGTGGCTGAAAATGGATCAACAACCCTGATTTTTAAAGAAAAACCCATTCAGGAGGAAAAATAATGGAAATAAAAATTTTCACCATATCAGACAGGGAGGACTCAATATGATGGACCAGGATGAATTGGTAAAAGTTTGCGTCAGGGAATCCCAGGCCCACCTGGAATCGATTAACTCCGGTGTGCTTGCCATTCAGGAAAAAAATTATAAGATCGATTATGATGAGCTGCAGATAACAGCAAGAAGTGTCCGCAGCATCAAAGGGGCCTGCTCTTTTTACGGTTTCCAGAACATCAGCCGGCTGGCCCGGCAGATGGAAAATCTGCTTTTACAGATTCAGGAACGGAAAACACAAGCCGGGTCCGGACTTGTCAATGCTTTGTTGACCGGTGTAGGCGCATTAAAGGATATGCTGGATGATGTCGGGAAAAGTGAAGCATACCCCATTGACCCGGCCCTTTCCCTGCTTGAGAAATATGCAGCACTGGCAGGGGAATTCGAAAAAAAGATCACCGTACGGGAGATCCCCCGCCAGGGAAAAAAGGAAAGGGCCTTTGAGATCAATGAAGCAGACCTGACCCGGTTTGTACAAAACAATCAATTTTTGTACACCCTTACCTTCTTTTTTAAAGAAGATTTGACAGGTAAGGGAAAAAACCCCTTTGATGTGATTAATACCATTAACAGCTGCGGGGAACTGATTGAATCCACTCTGGATGTCCACAGTATCCATGGGCTTTCCGACTGCCTGGAAAATGACATTTCTTTTGTGGCCCTGTTTGCTACAGATATGGCAAAGGAGCGCATTGGAAGGCAGATTGGTATTCCCCAAAGCCGTGTTTGTCCCATTGATATGACCGATTTCCTCCCCCCCCGCCAGGATGCAGCAAATAATGACATCCTCTATTTAACACCGGAAACAGATCTGGTGGCAAGCCATATCGAGGCATTGAGGACTCGGTTTTTAAAAAAGCTCAAGGAAAATCCAGCGGTTTCAAAGGTTGTTTTACAGGCGGACCACATTGAAGAGATGGATTCCCTCGGGGTCAACCTGATCATCGGTATTTACCGCCAGGTTGATTCGGAATCCAAATCCTTTGAAATTACCGGAGCCGGGGAAAAATTTTTAAAGGTGGCGGAGTTTTTCCGGTTTCCGGCACTTTTCAGGATCAACAGCGAGGATAATACACCATGATGGAACAGGATGAATTAATCGTCGTTTTTGTTGAAGAATCCGTCGAACATCTGGAATCCATCGAGCCCGATCTGCTCAAACTCGAGCAGGACCCTGAACATATTGATTCTGATATTGTCAACCGTATTTTCCGGGCCGTGCACAGCATAAAGGGTGCTGCCGGATTTTTCGGATTCCAGAACGTCGGGCACCTGTCCCATCGAATGGAAAACCTCCTCTCCCTGCTGCGGGATGGGGAAATTACCATCACTGACGAGTTCACGGATGCCCTTTTTTCCGGCATTGACCTTCTCAGAACCATGTTCGATGATGTGGGGTCAAGCGAACAATTTGATATACAGGAACCCATTGACAGGCTCACAGCCCTCATAAATCAGACGGATCAACCGGAAAATATCGTGACGGTAAAGGAACAGCCTGTAAACGGAAAACAGCCCAGAGAATTTGACATCCAGGAAAGTGAATTGTCCAGGTTTGTGGAAAAGGGGCAGTTTCTTTACACCATTTCCATTCATTTGAAAACGGATTTGACAGACAAGGGGAAAACCCCCCTGGATTTAATCAAAAGCATCACCTCAACCGGCGAGCTCATTGAATCCAGGCTGGACATTGACGAGATCCAGGGGATGGAGGACTGCCTGGAAAACGAGATTACCTTTGTGTTTGCCTTTGCAACCATTCTGGAGCAGGATCTTCTGCCCCAGGCCCTGGATATCCCGGAACAGCGGATTTCGGTTATCGATATTGAAAGCCGGCAGCTCAAGCAGGGGATTGAAACCGTGAACGATTTTGTGTCAAAAAAGCTTGCCCAGGCAAAAAACACCGCTTCCATGCTCAAAGAAGCCCAGCAGGAGAGTCCCGGCGGGCTGGATCACCCTCGGAAGGAACCCAGCCCGCCGGAACAGAAAAATCCACACACCGTGCATACCGAAGAAAAAATCCGGGTGGGCATAAATCTGCTCAACGATCTTGTCAATCTGGCCGGAGAGATGGTTCTGGGCAGAAATCAGCTCAACCAGGTCGCCATGCCCCTGGTCAAGGATGTTCCAGGGCTTGATACCGTTACCGGGCATATCAGCCGCATTACAACGGAGATGCAGGAAAAAATCATGCAGATGCGGATGCAGCCGGTTTCCATGATATTCGGCAAATTCCAGCGGGTGGTCAGGGATCTGTCCAAAAAGATGAACAAGGAGATCAGGCTTGTCACTTACGGGGAAGATGTGGAACTGGACAAATCCATTATCGAGGCCCTGTCCGATCCCCTTACCCATCTGATTCGAAACAGTGTGGACCACGGCATTGAATTTCCCGAAGACCGGGAAAAAACTGGAAAACCCAGGCAGGGTCTAATTGAACTGAGAGCCTATCACCAGGCAGGACATGTCTATATCGGCATCACCGATGACGGCGGCGGTATTGACGGTCCTGCCGTGGGCGAAAAGGCCGTACAAAAAGAACTGATCACCCGGGAGCAGATGAAGGAAATGGGCGAAAAAGAGCTGGCAAAGCTTATTTTCAAGCCCGGGTTTTCAACGGCCGAACAAGTGTCCGATGTGAGCGGCCGGGGGGTCGGCATGGATGTTGTCATGACCAATATCCAGCAGTTGGGGGGCACAGTGGAAATTGATACCGAGCTGAACCGGGGCACCACCATCAGCCTGGTGCTCCCCCTGACCCTGGCCATTGTATCGGGTCTTGTCATCTGCTCGGACAATCAGTTTTTCATTCTGCCTGAGGCCAATATTGACGAGCTGGTCCGCATCAAACCCGATGAGAGGAAAAGCCGGATCAACGTGGTTCAACAATCATATGTCCTGCGCCTCAGGGATATTCTGCTGCCCCTGGTGTCCCTCAAAGAGGTCCTTGGGCTGGCCTTGAGTCCGGAAAAGGGCGATATATTTGAAAACCAGGCCCAACCTCTCCGGATACTGGTGATCAAACACGGTTCGACCCGGTTCGGACTCATGGTGGATTCGGTGGAAAATATTGAAGAGATTGTTGTCAAACCCCTGCCGCGCTATCTGAGCAACCAGAAATGCTTCAGCGGAGCCAGTATCATGGGCAATGGATCCATTGCCATGATTCTTGACGTGGGCGGACTCTTTGACAAGGCAAAACTTCATCACGCTGAAATGAAATCAGAGGATAAAACTCTGAAAACAGAAAAAGGGACGTCTGAAAAAGACATCCAGACCCTTCTGCTCTTTGACAACTGCACCTCTGAGCGGTTCGCTCTGCCCCTGGAACTGATTACCCGCATTGAAAAGGTAAAGCAGTCAAACCTTGAAAAAATAAAGGACCAGTACTACCTGCAGTACCAGGGAGATAAGCTCAGGCTTGTTTTTCTTGAACATCATCTGCCCGTGGAAAAGCCCGACAGATCCAATGATGCGACCATTGCCATCATTGTGCCGAAAATGGTGAAATATCCCATGGGAATCGTGATCGGTTCTGTCCAGGGAACCATCAATGAAGCGGTTGAGATCGACACCCTCTCCATCACAGCCCCGGGACTTTTCGGGTCTGCCATACTGGACGGCAGAATCACCCTGCTTCCCGACATGTACCGCCTTTTTGAGCTTGCCGCCCCTGAATGGTATGACAGAGGGGCCGGTTCAAAAAAGGATCATTCCCTGGCCAAACGGATCCTGATTGTTGAAGACACCCCGTTTTTCAGGATGATTGAAAAAGATTATCTCATCTCTGCCGGGTATGAGGTCCTGGAAGCGGAAAACGGAAAAGAGGCCCTGGCCATTCTTGAACAGGAAATTGTTGACGGGGTGATCCTGGACATTGTTATGCCTGAAATGGACGGGTGGCAGACCATTCGTGCCATCCGGGCTGACAGCAGTCTCAAGGATCTGCCGGTCATGGCCGTGACCTCCCTTGCAGAGGATGTGGAAGCAAAACAGCGGAGTAAAAAGGAAGGATTTACCCAGTGGGAAGCCAAACTCAACAAAGAACGTCTGCTGGAGAAACTGGCTGAAATGGTGACAGGCAAAAGGGAGGCAAGATAATGAAGCGGCAGATCACTACATTTATCCTGGGGGATATTCGGATAGGAATTGATATCCTCCTTGTAAGGGAAGTATACCGGCATATGTCCGTCACTCCGGTTCCGGATTCTCCCCCGTATCTCAACGGGCTGATGAATCTCAGGGGACGGGTGGTGACGGTGATTGATCTGAATGTGTGCCTTTCCAGGCCGGCAACAAAACATCTGGGGTCAAACCGCCTCTTGGTGATGAAAACAGACAAAGAAATTGAAAAATACAAATCCGCCGGTCTTTTGGAAAATATCTCCATTGGTGATGATATTGTGGGATTTCTCATCGATCAGATGGATGATGTTATCACCATCGATGATTCAGAGATATTTCCTGCCCCGTCGCACCTGGATCAGGTGGAGGCAGCGCTGATCCAGGGGGTGATCAAGCAGGGGGAAGAACTGATTATTCTGCTTGATGTCCCTTTGGTGCTGGAAAAAATAATGGAGGCCTGTGAACGCGTTTAACAGTGAACTCGAATAACCGGCATGGCCGCTCCATGGTCCTGGAACAGCGTGCTAAGGGCTCACTCAAAAATAACTTAACATTTTGGCAGCCGATTCATCCTGTCCTGCTGCGTTGTGAAAATTCGGCGTATTCCCGATATGCCTGCATTTTCACGCCTTGCAGGACAGGCGACTCAACTCCCAAAATTGGCAACTTATTTT
>JAWOEJ010000298.1:0-15787 GCA_046482845.1 Desulfobacteraceae bacterium
TTGCCTGTCAGAACAGCGACCGACGGAGGACTTTTCCCCTGCCAGGCTGAAAATCGGCGGCACTGCGGCCACTGGTCCTCAAACAGCTTGATTTTTTTAACGCCTGGCAGGGAAAAAGTCTGATCTCCTTTGGTTCTCAATGTTCCTGACAGGCAACCGCTGGGGGCTCTTAATAGGTCCTTCCATAAAAACTTGATAACCGAGTGTTAGCTGTTAGCCTTTAGCTTTTAGCTGAGTACTGATGGCTGACGGCTGACGGCTTTCATATAAAAGAATAAAGGGTTGCGAAATATGGCTTATACGCCGGTCTGCATAAAAACCCATAAAACGGGCAGGTTAAGAGAAAAAGCTGAAAAGGCCTGGGACATGCTCAGGCACTGCACCCTCTGCCCCAGGGCCTGCGGGGCAGACAGAACAGCAGGCAAAACCGGGTTCTGCAGGACAGGTGACGTTGCCGTGGTGTACAGCTTTGATGCCCATTTCGGGGAAGAGGCCCCGCTGTCAGGGGACAACGGCTCTGGTACGATTTTTTTTTCCCATTGCAATCTATTGTGTAATTTCTGCCAGAATTATGATATTTCCCATAAGGGAGCGGGGCAGGAAGTGTCTTTAGACCAGCTGGCCTGGATGATGCTGGAACTACAGCGTCAGGGATGTCACAATATCAATCTGGTGACCCCTTCCCACGTGGTTGTTCAGATTCTTTTTGCCCTTGATCTGGCGGTTTCCAAAGGGTTGACCCTGCCTGTTATCTATAATACAGGGGGGTATGACAGCGTTGACACCCTCAAGCTTCTGGACGGAGTGATTGATATCTATATGCCGGATGTCAAGTTCTTTCATGCCCATACCGCCAGGCTTGCCCAGGTGCCTGAAGATTATCCTGAAATCGTTAAAAAAGCCGTAGCTGAGATGCACAGACAGGCAGGAGACCTTGAAATTGACGGAAAAGGCCTTGCAAAAAAAGGACTTCTGGTACGCCATCTGGTACTTCCCGGGGATCTTGCAGGTACAGGTGATGTGATGAATTTTCTGGCCAGGCAGATTTCTCCGGATACCTATGTCAATATCATGTCCCAGTACAGGCCCTGTGGAACGGCTCATAAAGTGCCTGCCCTGGCGCGGCCGGTTACCGGGGAGGAGTATGGAAAAGCTGTTGATGCAGCACTAAAAAATGGAATTACCCGGATTGACAGGAAAATCATATAATCCTGTGAGTTGGGGGCGATGCGATTCAAAAAACTTGATGATCAAGTTAAACAGACTGAATCAAGGAGGCAGCAATGAAAAAACAGGTTTTGGTTCCCGTGGCAGACGGTACAGAAGATCTTGAGGCTGTTGCTATTATTGACATTCTAAGAAGGGCAGGGGCCGAGGTAACCATTGCCTCGGTGACAGATCAGATTGAGGTCAGGTGTTCCCAGGGGATAAAGATTTCAGCTGATGTGCTGATTTCCCAGTGCCGGGACAGGGAATACGATCTGGTCGTCCTGCCCGGCGGACTTCCCGGCGTGGAGCATTTAAGGGATTCTGAGGTCCTTGTGGAAATCCTGAAGGCCCAGGATAATCAGAAAAAGCTTTTTGGTGCAATATGTGCTGCACCTGCAGTGGTTCTGGCCCACCATGGACTGCTTGACAACAGAAATGCCACCTGTCATCCAGGCTTTGCTGATAAGCTTGCAAAAAGGGATACCACCCAGGCAAAGGTGGTGGTGGACGGCAATTGTATAACAAGCAGAGGGGCGGGCACTGCTGTTGATTTTGCCCTTGTTCTGGTAGAAACCCTTTTTGGAAAGGAAAAACGGCAGACTGTGGCAACCGGTCTTGCCATGGTAAAGCAATAGCAGGTTGTCAGCAGCCAGGTGGTGATGATGTATGTGGCCAGACAGAAACAGGTCTGTCAGACGTCAGCAGGAATATACAGATGTCAGGCCTGCTTTGTCTGACTCTTATCCGGGGGCGTATTGTAGTTTTCAGAATCCTGTCTTTTTTCAAGGCTGGTTACTCTTCTTTCAAGTTCCAGAAGGTAGGTTTCCATCATTTCAATGTATTCTGAAAAAGAATAGGTGATCCCCATTTCCAGCGATCTTTTCTCAAGCCTGGCCTTTAAATCCTTTTTGCTTTCCTGTTGTCTCTCTTCAAGTGTCGGCATGGAAACAGTCTCCTTTATTTTTTAAAAATAAATACTTCCCGGTGTTCTTGGAAAGGGAATGACATCCCTGATATTGGTGATGCCTGTCAGCAGCATGATCAGCCGCTCAAACCCCAGACCGAACCCTGAGTGGGGAACCGAGCCGTAACGCCGGGAATCCAGATACCACCAATAGGCATCCTTTGGAAGGTGCATGTCGTCCATGCGTTTGTCAAGGATGTCGTATCGCTCTTCCCGCTGGCTTCCACCCAGGATTTCACCTATCCGGGGAACAAGGAGATCAACCGCGGCAACGGTTTCATTGTCATCATTGACACGCATGTAAAAGGGCTTAATGCTTTTGGGATAATTGATTATAAAGACAGGCTGCTTAAAATAAATTTCTGCAAGAAATCTTTCATGCTCAGACTGGAGATCTGCCCCGTATTCCACTGGGTATTCAAATTTTTTACCGGACCGGCTGAGGATTTCAACGGCTTCATGGTAGGTTATTCTGCTGTAATCGGTATTTTTCAGGGTATCGAGCAGTGCGGCAAGGGTTTTATCCACAAATTTTGTAAAAAGATCCAGATCTTCTGAGCAGTTTTCCATTATATGAGCGGTCAGATATTTGATAAGTGTTTCCCCGTGGTCCATGTTTTCATTAAGATCGCAGAATGCCATCTCAGGTTCCAGCATCCAGAATTCTGCCACATGCCTTGACGTGTTGGAGTTTTCCGCCCGGAAAGCCGGACCAAAGGTGTAGACATCTCCCAGGGCCAGGGCAAACATTTCAGCTGAGAGCTGTCCTGATACGGTAAGATTGGCTTCCTGGCCAAAAAAATCCGCTTTAAAATCCATTTTTCCTTTTTCTGCCACAGATAGCGGGTCCAGGCTGGTCACCCGGAACATTTCACCGGCGCCTTCACAGTCAGACCCCGTGATAATCGGGGTATTCAGGTATTTAAACCCCCTTTCCCTGTAAAATTTATGTATGGCATAGCTCAGTTCCGACCGGATGCGGAAACAAGCCCCGTATTTATTGGTTCTTGGCCGCAGATGGGCAATGGATCTCAGGAATTCGTCAGTGTGCCTTTTTTTCTGGAGGGGATAGTCTTCAGGGGCTGTGCTTATGATGTCCACCTGTGCAGCCTGAATTTCCAGACTCTGGCCCTTTCCCGGGGAGGGGACAAGCCGGCCGGAAACACACAGGGCTGATCCGGTTGTTATTTTTTCTATCTCTTTGTAATTGTCAAGACGCTTATCCACAATGATCTGTATGCTTTTCAGGCATGATCCGTCGTTAAGTTCCAGAAAGCAAAATTCTTTTGAGGATCTCCTGGTCCTTACCCATCCTCTTACTTTTACCTGCTCTTCAGGGGAGTTGGCGGCAAGGAGTGTGTTTATTTTACTCGGCTTCATTTTTTTCCTGTTGAAAAATGAGAGTTGCTGCTCAGGTAAACTGTTAATTGCTTTTTTGCAGATAATAATGACCTTAAGCAGCCGCATTAATATTAAGGGCTGTTCAAAAGCGCAAAATTAGATACTTGATTGACCAGGGCTGTTTATACCTGACACTGTTATTTGTAACTCATACACAAAAACCTGATCCTCCAGTATAAAATTATGAATACCTTTATCATGGATAAAAACAAGTTTCAAGCCTGCCCTGCAGAGGGTTCCCAATTTTATATCGGTGACAGGACAGGCCCCGTCAGACAAAACAGGGCCTGACAGCCAGGCATACCCCATGCTGGCCAGGTACGCTATATTACCAATGAACTTATGGATAAGAGCGGGATTGGAATTGTTGAACCTGTGAATTATCAATTGCTTTCCTGCAGATAAAATGCCATAATGAATATTTTCTGAAATTTATCCTGCGGATGCATGCGGCTGTTTTTTACTGCCTTAATGCGTGTCCTTAAGCAATGTGATCCCAGGCAGCGGTATTCTGTCAATCAAATACTGTACAAGGTCATTAAACCATATAAGAATTGAATTTTTATCATGAATAAAGAAAAGTTTGAAGCCTGTTTATCACAGGTGGAAATGCCCAGCCGCTACCTTGGCAATGAAGTGAACAGTATTAAAAAAGATCTGGATGCTGTGGATTTAAAGTTTGCCCTTGCCTTTCCAGATCTTTATGATATCGGGATGTCCCATTTCGGCATGCAGATCCTCTATACCATATTGAACGCAAAGGAAAATATTGCAGCGGAGCGGTTTTTTGCCCCTGCCGAAGATATGGAAGCCGCCCTTAAGGAGAACAGTCTTCCGCTTTTATCCCTGGAATCAAAGACAGATTTTGCAGCCTTCGATATAATCGGTTTCAGTCTGTTATACGAGCTTAATTTTACCAATATTCTTTCCATGCTTTCGCTGTCAGGCATTCCTTTTTATGCCGGGCAGAGGGGCGAGGACTTTCCCCTGGTGATCGGCGGCGGTCCCTGTGCCTTTAACCCTGAGCCGCTGGCAGATTTTTTTGATCTTTTTGTTGTGGGAGATGGAGAAGTGGCTGCTGTGGAAATTGCAGACACGTTTATTCAATGGAAGAAAGATCAGCGCAGAACCCGGCAGGGCCTTTTAGAACAATTGTCTGGGATTGCTGGTGTATATGTTCCCTCCTTTTTCAAAGCAGAATTCAGCCCGGAAGGAATTCAGCATATCACGCCGCTTTATTCGAATTATACAAAAGTTACCAAGGCAGTTGTACCTGATCTGTCCAAAGTTGCTTTTCCGGTTGCACCATTGGTGCCCTTTGGCAGACCTGTTCATGACAGGCTGCGCCTGGAGATAGCCAGGGGGTGTTCAAGGGGGTGCCGGTTCTGTCAGGCAGGGATGATCTACAGGCCGGTAAGGGAAAGATCTGTGGGGGATCTTGAAAAAATCACAAAGATATCCCTTGCTGAAACAGGATATACGGATATCTCCCTTCTCTCTTTGAGCACCGGTGATTACAGCCGACTTGAACCCCTGCTGTCCTCCCTGGTGTCAATTGACGATACCCATTGTACAGCTCTCTCCCTTCCCTCAGTCCGGGCCGGCCGGCTGACTCCGCAGTTGATGAAGATTATCCGGTCTGTCAGAAAAACAGGATTTACCATTGCACCGGAAGCCGGTACCCAGAGGCTCAGGGATGTGATTAATAAAGATATTACAGAGCAGGATATCTTTGATACTGTTACCCATGCCTTTGCACTGGGCTGGCGAAGTATCAAGCTTTATTTTATGAATGGTCTGCCAACGGAAACCCATGAGGATATTGAGGGGATCTGTGATCTTGCAAAACGTCTGGCAGCGGTGAAATCCGGGGGAAAGGGAAAGAAAAAAGCCGGTGTTACTGTGAGTTTTGCCGCTTTTATTCCCAAGGCCCATACGCCCTTTCAACGGTGTCCTCAGATTACAATGGAAAAATCTCTGGAAAATCTGGATTATCTGAAAAAAAATTTAAGACATCCCGGCATCCGGCTGAAATGGCAGAATCCTGAAATGAGCCTGCTGGAAGGGGTGTTTGCCAGGGGGGACAGGCGGCTTTCCCTTGTCATTGAAACGGCCTGGAAAAAGGGGTGCCGCATGGACGGCTGGGATGATTGTTTCAGGTTTGACCTTTGGCAGGAAGCGTTTAAAGAAAGCGGTACAGATCCCCTTTTCTATACATCAAGACAGCGTTCATCAGATGAGGTGCTGCCCTGGTCCCACATTGATTCCCGCGTTTCAGAAGCCTTTTTGGAAGAGGAATATGAAAAGGCAATGGCGGGAAAAATAACTGAAGACTGCCGTGAAAATGGTTGTACAGGGTGCGGAGTCTGTGATTTTGAAAAAACAGCGCCCATTGTTTTTAAAAAAACAGAGCAGGATGATAAAGAACCGGGACGGCCGGTTGAAATTAAGCAAAAAAAAGATGTGCATTTTGCAAGGCTGAGACTGTATTACGAAAAAACGGGCCCTGCACGGTTTTTCGGCCATCTTGAGCTTGCCAATATTGTAAAACGGGCTGTAAAAAGAGCTGGAATTCCGGTAAAGTATACCAGGGGATTTCATCCGGATATGAAACTTGCCTTTGACAACCCTCTGCCCCTGGGCATGGAAAGCGAGGAGGAGTTTTTTTCTCTGCATGTGGACACTAAACTTGACCGCAGTGTGATTCTGGAGAGGATGAATAATGCCCTTCAGGATATTATTAAAATAACCCGGGCGGCAGATCCGTCAGTGGAAAAAAAAGACAGGGCTTTCACCCCGGACAAGGATTTAAACCAGAGCTGCTACAAAATTGATCTTAAGGATTATTTGATTGATCCCGGAAAGATTGATGCCTTTCTCAGTCTTTCTGAATTTCCTGTGGAGCAGGTGAACTTTAAAGGCAGAAAAAGGGTGACAGACCTTAGAAAAGCGGTTTCAGCAATTCAACTGACTGCCCCGTCCTGCCTTGAAATGGTGTTGAAGAGCAGTGATGGAAAAACAATAAGGCCTGCTGAAATATTGACCAGAGTTTTTGAAGTTCCTGAGTATAATGTGTCCAGGGCAAAAATTCTCAAGATGAAATCATAGTGTTGAAAAAAACCCGGGGGATAGAATATGCTTAAAGAACTTATTGTAAATGCGGCAGAATATGAAACAAGGGTGGCCCTGCTGGAGAACGGCAATATCGTGGAATTGTTTCTTGAGAGGGGAGATGAAACCAATATTGCCGGCAGTATATACAAGGGGCGTATTCAGCGCGTTCTGCCAGGGATGCAGGCGGCTTTTGTGGATATCGGACTGAACCAGGCCGCATTTCTGTATGTGGACGACATTCTGGATGACACCAGCCATGACCTTGCCAAGCAGTTTGAACAGGATATGGAAAGCGAAGGCAGTGAGAGTCAGTTAAAGGAGATGGACGATGAAGATGAATCCATTGTCTGGAAACGGACCAGCCCTCCCAGCTGCAGGATAGAGGACCTTGTCACCGAAGGGCAGGAGATTATGGTTCAGGTGGCCAAATCTCCCATCGGCACCAAGGGGCCAAGGGTGACTACCCATATTTCTCTTCCCGGCCGGTTTATGGTTATCATGCCCACTGTGGATCATATCGGTATTTCCAAGAGGATTGAATGCGAAAAAGAGCGCAAAAGACTGAAAGAACTGCTTTTGTCCATTGAGAACAACGGGTTCGGCTATATATTCCGTACTGCAGCTGAGGGGATAGGGGAAGAACGGCTGCAGAAAGAGATCTCCTTTCTATGCAAAACCTGGGAGGACATACAGAAAAAGAACATGAAGGCCTCTGCGCCTACCCTGCTTTACAAGGACCTTTCTGTTACCTTCCGGGCGGTCAGGGATCTTCTCACAGATGAAGCAGACAAGCTGATTATTGATTCCAGGGCTGGATACCAGAGCGTTCAGAAATTTTTAAAGGAGCTCATGCCCGGGCTTAATGTGTCTGTAGAGCTCTACGACGGTGCAGAGCCTATTTTTGACGCCTACAATATTGAAGGTGATATTACAAGGGCCTTAAACAAGAAGGTCTGGCTGAAATCCGGGGGGTATATTATCATAGAGCAGACCGAAGCCCTTGTGGCCATAGATGTCAACACAGGGCGGTATGTGGGCAAGCATAATTTTGAGGAAACGATTTTAAAAACCAACCTGGAAGCGGTCAAGGAAATCGCCTATCAGATCAGACTGAGAAATATCGGCGGAATTATTATCATTGATTTCATTGACATGAAAAAGAATCTCCACAAGGAAAAAGTTATGTCCCAGCTCAGTGAGGTATTGAAAAAGGATAAGAGCCAGACAAATGTACTGCCTCTGTCAGAACTGGGTCTGGTGGAAATGACAAGGAAGCGCATCCGGAAAAACCTGGCCAGAACCCTTTGTGAGCCCTGTTTTTACTGTGGCGGCAACGGGTTGCTTCTGTCAGGCAAGTCCATATGCCATAAAATCTACAGGGATCTGTTAAGTGAATCCGGGGATATGATGGGAAACCGCTTTACAGTGAAGGTCCATCCTGAAATTGCCCAGCTCCTCCATGGAGAGGAAAAAAGACTTATATCTTCCCTTGAAAACAGGATCGGGAGAACCATTGTTGTTTACCCGGAGCCCCATTACCACCTTGAGGAATATCATATTTTTGAAACCCTGGTAAAGTAACCCCCGGGTTCAAATTTCAAACTTGACACATTATGGATAATGAATTAGTATAAAATTTTTATTATGGTGGCAGAAAACCATCAGATTTTCGTTTTTTATTTATTTTATTTTAAGGATTTTTATTTATTATGAAAAGAACATTTCAGCCAAGCAGAATTAAGAGATCCAGGAAACACGGTTTTTTGAAAAGAATGTCCACAGCAGCAGGAAGACGTATTGTCAATGCCAGAAGAGCCAAGGGAAGAAAAAAACTGACGGCCTAGAAAAAGGGGTTGATTATTGGGTCATTCATTCCCCAGGACGCACAGACTATTAAAACGAAACCAGTTTTTAAAATTATCCAGAAACGGGAATAAAAGAAGCACCAGATTTTTCCTGGCCGTTTTCCAGGAAGGGGAAGCCAGAAACAACCGTATCGGCATTACTGTATCAAAAAAGATTGGGAAAGCAATAGTACGCAACAGAATCAAGCGTTTTGTCAGAGAATATTATCGAAACAGAAAAGAGATTATACCAGGAAACCGGGATATAAATATTATCGCAAAAAAAAATGTAAGTGCTCTGACTTTTAAAGAGGTTACAGCTGAACTTGACAAACTTTTTGAAAAGATTACACGGGTGTGATGAGTAAGCGATTGTTAATATTCGTTATCAGGATGTATCAGTGCTGTATATCCCCTTTTACAATGGCATCATGCCGTTTTTATCCATCATGTTCCCATTATGCCCTTGAGGCTGTAAGTGTTCACGGCAGCCTCAAAGGGGCTTTTCTTGCAATAAAAAGACTTTTAAAATGTCACCCGTTCCACCCTGGAGGTTTTGACCCTGTTCCAGAAAAAAATGATATCTGAAGCGATACTTCTTTCCTTGCAGTTTGTACCAGTGTGCTGGATTAAACAAAATTTATGCATCACCAGGAGAGAAGATGGAAGAACAGAAACGGCTTTTTATAGCGATTATTCTGTCAATAGTTGTTATTTTAGGGTGGAATACCCTTTTTGTTGAGAAGGAAACAATTACAGGCCAGAACCCGGAGACGGCCCATCAAAGCGTTTCCCCCGGTGTTGAAGACAGTGACCATAAGCAGATAGAGGATTATACACCAAAAGATCAAACAGGTGCAGTTCAGCCCAAGGCAGGTTCAAAAAAGACCCCTCCCCTTCAACCGTCACCGGATCTGCGCGCCATTTCCCTGTCCACCCCCCTTTACAATATTGAAATATCGGAAAACAGAGCTGAGGTTACAAGTCTGACCCTCAAAGATTACCGTGAAACATCTGAGAAGAATTCTCCTCTTAAGGAAATGGTAAGCAAAGAGCTGCCCCACGGCCTGTTCGGCTTTGATACCCAGGGAAAAAGCATTCCAGGTCTTGAAAGTGCTGTGTTTACCGCACAGACGGATTCTGATCACTTTGATCTCCCCGCGGGTCAACAGCAGGTGACGTTCAAATGGGATTCCCCCTATGGTATCGTTTTTGAGAAAATTTATACCTTTTCTGCTGACACCTACCTCATAGATCTGGATTTTGTCATTAAAAATGGATCAGAAATGCCCTTTAAGGATTCACTGGAAATTGTCATTCCAGGGATTATTGATGAGAAATCAGCGGGTTTTGCCTTTGAGGGGCCCACCTTTTTTCTCAACAATGAACTTGAAGAGGTCAAGGTTAAAAATATCGAGGATCAGGATACATATGCCGGAAAGGTTAGTTTTGCCGGGGTTGCCGACAGATATTTTATTACCTGTATTGCCCCGGAAAAAGCAGTGGATGCCCGGGTAAAGCTCGCCTATGAAGCACCCCGGGTAAAAGCGGTTTATACTAAGTCCATGGAACGGATTGATCCTGGAAAGCAGGTCCGGTATGCCTTTAAGTGCTTCATGGGTCCTAAAAGCCTTAAGGTGCTTGATGATTACGGTTATAACCTGAAAAAAAGTGTAAACTTCGGGTGGTTTGATATCCTTGCCAAACCCTGCCTTATCGGCATGAATTTGATTTATGATTTTATTCCCAATTACGGGGTGGCCATAATTATCCTGACCATTTTAATCAAACTTGTTTTCTGGCCCCTGGGTACCAAAAGCTATAAATCCATGAATGATATGAAGAAAATTCAGCCGCTGATGATGGAGATAAGGGAGAAGTACAAAGGTGACAAGCAAAAGATGAATGCTGAAGTCATGTCGCTTTATAAAACCTATAAAGTAAATCCCATGAGCGGATGTCTGCCCATGCTTGTACAAATGCCGATTTTTTTTGCGCTTTACCGGATGCTCTATCAGGCGATTGAACTTCGGCATGCCCCGTTTATGGGATGGATTACCGATCTTTCTGCCCCGGACAGGCTGTTTCATTTTGATGTGGCCATTCCGTTTATGCAGGCGCCTGCCGGTATTCCCGTTTTAACCATTATCATGGGGGCCACCATGTTTCTGCAGCAGAAGATGTCCCCGACCACCGGTGATCCCACCCAGGCCAAGATGATGATGCTGATGCCGCTTTTTATGACTTTCATTTTTATCAATTTTCCTGCAGGGCTTGTCCTGTACTGGCTTGTAAACAATATTCTATCCATCAGTCAGCAGTACTATATCCAAAAGAAACTCGCCTAATCCATGGAGGTATTATGAAAAAGACACAGGAATTTGAGGGAAAAAATGTTGACCGGGCAATAGAAAAGGCCTGTTCCGCATTGAGTTTGACAAAGAAAAATCTTAAATATGATATTATCTCTTCCGGTTCTTCAGGCATATTCGGCATCGTGGGCATGAAAAAAGCCAGAATAAGGGTTACCCTTCCTGAAAAAAATGGAGGTTTTGAGAAAAACAATAAAAAGTCAGATCCAGGTGATTTGAACGGGGTAATGTCCATAGTGGACGAAGCCTTTGGAGAGAAAAAAGATTTAGGCTGGCCAAAGGAGAGCAGATCTGGAGGTAAGAAAAAACAGGCTGCAAAAACAGATAAGAAAAATATAAGTCCGGAAAAAAACAGTTTTGACAGCGGCGTATCAGATAAAAGTAAAGCCGGCGGGCCCCAGGCTGAACCGATTGACTCACCCGATCAAGGCAACAAAAGGGAAGAACAGGAGACTGACAGAAATGAAGCGCTCCATCATGCTTCAGGCCCGGAGACTTCAGGCCCGGAGACTTCAGACCAGGATAGTTCAGTTCAGGATGCTGCAGTCCAGGAGACTTCGGTTCAGGATGCTTCAGTCCGTGGTGCTGCGGTTCAGGATACGTCAGACCATGGTGCGGCGGTTCAGGACAAACCCGGCAGTGAAGAAGACAGGCCGTCTGCGGCTTCTTTTGACAAAGACGAAGGGTTTCCCCCTTCCTATCGTGATGAGGAACCGGTTGATGTGTCTGAAGAGGCGGTTAATCTGGGCATGGAAGCCCTGCAGAAAATGATTGATCTCATTACCCAGGACGCTTCAGTGTCTGCAGAAACCCATGAGGATAAACTGCTTTTAAAGGTGAGCGGTGGGAATTCAGGCGTTCTCATCGGCAGAAGAGGGCAGACCCTTGAAGCCATGCAGTTTCTCACGGACAAGATTATCAACAGGAAAAGCGAGTCCAGGGTCAGGTTAAAAGTGGATATTGAAGGATATATGGAGACCCGGACGGCCAATTTGAAATCCCTTGCCTTTAAAATGGCTGACAAGGCTAAAAAAACCGGAAAGCCTGCAACCATAAACCAGATGACTGCCCAGGACAGAAGAATCGTTCACCTGGCCCTGAAAGACGACTTCAGGGTAAGGACCCAGAGCATGGGAGACGGATATTACCGCAGGCTTGTTATTTTCCCAAAGCAGGGTGCTGCTAAAAAGAAAAAACAGTCAAGAAAACAATTCAAATGAATGAAGATACCATTGCTGCCATTGCAACTCCGGTGGGAAGCGGAGGCATAGGTATAATTAGGATGTCCGGCCCTGAATCTATCAACCTTGTTTCAGGGCTGTTTGGCAGAACCACCTTCAGGGTGGACAAAGAGTTTGTGTTTGAGTCCCACAAAATGGTTCACGGCTATATCTTTGAGCGGGAATCCGGGTTTGTCCTGGATGAGGTGCTGGTGGTGGCAATGATGGGTCCGAGATCATATACAGGGGAAGATGTGGTTGAAATCCAGAGCCATTCAGGCCCTTTTGTTATGAAAACCATTCTCCATCAGGTGCTTTTAAACGGGGCCAGGCTTGCTGAACCCGGTGAATTTACCAGGCGGGCGTTTTTAAACGGCAGAATAGATCTTACCCAGGCAGAAAGCGTTGCTGATATTATCAATGCAAAAACCGCGGGTTCCCTTAAAATTGCAGCATCCCAGAATACCGGTGCCCTGAGGGATCTTATAGAAAATGCAAGAAACAAACTCATCTCTCTTCTGGCCCAGGTGGAATCGGCAATTGATTTTCCCGATGAAACAGAATCCCTGATTTCTCTTGACCAGAGCGCTGATATGCTTGAAACGGTAATCTCCATCTGCCGCCGGTCAATTCAGAGGTACGAAGAAGCCCATTTTTTAAGAGACGGTATCAAGCTTGTCATATGCGGCGCCCCCAATGTTGGAAAATCAAGTCTGATGAACAGTCTTCTGGAAAGGGACAGGGCCATAGTTACCTCTGTACCCGGTACCACAAGGGATCTTCTTGAAGAGAATATTACCATAAACGGCATTCCTTTTTTAATATCAGATACAGCAGGCCTGCATCAGACCGATGACCTTGTTGAAAAAATAGGGATTGAAAGGGCCAAAAAACATATTAAAGAGGCCGATCTCATCCTTTATATGAAGGATTCCAGGCCCTGTGATTTTGAAAAGGATTTTGCCAAAATAATTTCTTTCGGCAGGAAGATTATATTGGTAATAAACAAGATTGATCTGGCAGAAAACTGGAAAGACACGGGTTTTCGGGAAAAATACAGGGAAATTCCCTGTATCGGTGTTTCAGCCCTTGAAAACAGGGGGATTGAAGCGTTAAGACAGATGATCACCCGGGAAACGGCCAGCCATATTGAAAGTTCATCTTCCATAGTGCCCAATTTAAGACATAAAATGGCACTGGAGCAGGCCCTTGACCGTCTTGTTTCAGCAAGAAACAGCCTGAAAAACAATGTGGAAGCAGAAACCCTGGCCATTGACATAAGAGAGGGGGCAGATTGTCTTGGCATGATTACCGGCAATACCGCCGGGATTGATATACTTGATACTATTTTTAAGAATTTCTGTATAGGGAAATAAAGGATTAAACATAATGGCTTTGGATTTTAAAGAACATTTTGCAAAGTATGAGGCAGTTGTTTCCATTGTGGATGGTATTTTTGAACGGGTAAGACAGGAGTATCCCAAAGAGGTGTTCTGCAGGGAAAAGTGTTCTGACTGTTGTTATGCTATTTTTGATATCACCATTATTGAGGCGATTTATATAAACCATAAGTTCAATGAAAAGTTTTCTGGCGCAAAAAAACTGGAACTGATTGACCAGGCCGCCAAAATAGACCGCGCTTTGACCAAACTGAAAAAAGAAGCCTACAAAGAGACCCAGAAAGGGAAAAATGAGGTGGATGTCCTGGGGATGATGGCGTCAAAAAGGATGCGATGTCCGCTTCTTGGTGAGGACAACCTCTGTATGCTTTATGATGCAAGGCCCATAACCTGCCGGTTGTACGGCATTCCCACCTCCAGCGCAGGCATGAGCCATATCTGCGGCAGGACCAATTTTGAAGAAGGCAAGGCCTATCCAACGGTAAATATGGATGCCATATATTCCCAGCTTCAGCTTATTTCTGCAGAATTTACTAAAGCGATTAATTCAAAGCATGTGAAAATGTGCGATATGCTGGTTCCTGTTTCAACCGCTTTGATTACCAATTATAACGAAGAATATCTTGGTATAGAGGTTTAGAGATATGGATAATTTTACACCTGAGGAAATAGAAGCAAAAAAGAAAGCGATTTTTGATGCCATGGGTAAACGGGGCAAAAAACAGATCATCAAGATCGGTTATGAAAACTGGGACCCGATTCAGAACCCAAAGGACCCCATAGATATCAGAAAGGATAAGACAAGACGGACTACCCATCAGCTTGTCAGTGAATTTCTTCAGCAGGCGGATCATAAGACCTATTCCAGTGCATTTGGCCAGGGTGCTCTGGAAATGGCCCTCGGTTTTGTCAATAATGACGAAAAAATGCGGGGTATGTTTGAATTTGCCATCTGGTATAAAAATCTTATGGAAAAAGAGGGGATCACCTGTTCGTCTTAAATTCTGATTTCCTTAAACTTGATGAACGAGCTTCATGATTTATTGTGGGGCAACCCGGGATCAAAACACGGGGCAGCCCCATGGCAGTTAAATCCAGGAGGGGCATGGATAAAATAAAGCTTCTTGTTTTATTTGTTTTCTGTTGCGGCGTTTTTTTTATGGTGTGTTCTTTTTTGATACATCCATTTGACCGTCAGGATGAAGAAAAGGCCCATAGACCAGTAGAAACCGATAATCCTGTCTCCCCCCTGCTCAAAAGACCCATTAGAAAAGAAATCGTATTCGGCTGTTCCATTTCCAGAACCGGTAAATTCAGTATTGAAGGGAAACGTGTTGTTGAAGGATATGACTTCTGGCGTAGAAAGATCAACAGCAAGGGCGGTTTGAAAGTCGGCAGCAATCGTTTTGCGGTAAATATTATTTATTATGATGATAAAAGCAGTGTCAGATTTCTTAGAGAAAACATCAAAAGGCTTATTCTGGTGGATCAGGTGGATTTTTTACTCGGGCCGTTTTCCAGCGGCTTTACCCTGGCAGCCAGTGAAATGGCAGAACAATACAAAAAAATACTTGTGGGAACCTGCGGAGCGTCTGAGGCAATTTTCAGCCGTAATACCAGAACGACTTTTGCGTCTCTTACCTCTGCCAGCTGGTATTTAAGGGATTTTTTTGCCATGGTGTCTCAATTAAAGGCACCGCCAGAAACATATGCAGTTCTGACAATGGACAAATTGTTTACACGAAGTGTGGCCAAAGGGGCCAGCATATGGGGGGCAAAATACAATTTTTCTGAAGTCTATCACGGCCTCATTCCTGAGGAAAGGGAAAATTTTATTGTTTATCTTGAAGAGATGGCAGCATCACCCCTTTCCATTTTTCCTTTGACGAAGCAGGCCTCTTCCATTTTAGGGTATGCGAAGCTGCGAATTTCATCTTCGTTTTCGAGACCCTCCGGAGCTTCCATGAGAGGCAGTTTTTCCTTGCCCGCTTTTCGGCCAGTTCCTTTTGGGCCTGGCATATTTTCTCTATGATAGGTTCGGCATGCTTTATGGCCTTGAGCATGAGCTCCTCGGATACCTCCTTGGAACCACCCTCTACCATGGTAATACCGTCTTTCGTTCCCGCGACTACAATATCGAGCTCACTCTCTTCGAAGTGTTCCCTGGTCTCGGAGATTACCCTATTTATTGCATCGCCTCTTTCCATTTTTCCTTTGACGAAGCAGGCCTCTTCCATTTTAGGGTATGCGAAGCTGCGAATTT
>JAWOEJ010000119.1:0-3312 GCA_046482845.1 Desulfobacteraceae bacterium
GAAATCGGTCTCCAGGTGGGCATTGTCACAAACGGCTCAAAACTTCAGCGTGTAAAAGAAGTTGCTGATCTGCTGGGAAAGCATGACTGGCTGCGATTGTCCCTTGATGCCGCCACCCAGGAAACCTTTGACAAACTTCATCGGCCCAAAACCGGGGTTCAATTAAATGATATCCTTGAAAATGCTAAAGATATAAAAAACCAGAACCCGGATTTGTCCCTTGGCTATTCCTTTGTCATCATGTGGGAGGGCCTGGAGATGAACGGTGTGCCCATTGCGCCCAATATTGATGAAATGCAAAAGGCAGCCGGGCTGGCCGCCCGATACGGATTTGATTATATCTCTTTTAAGCCCTGCCTGATCCGGCTTCCGGACCTGCACAAGGAAACCCTTTTGGACAGCGTGGACAGACAAAAACAGCAGGAAATCATCGATGCGGTCAAAAACCGCATTGATGAAACCAAAGATGCGGCCGGCGACCGGATTAAAATCCTTGAAAGCGTCAATTTGATCGCCATGATCCATCACCGGGTCCATGAGCTGAAAAAACAGCCCAAAACCTGCCATATGCATATTTTCAACTCTGTTCTGGCCCCGGACGGCATTTTTCACTGCCCGGCTTTCAGGGGGGTGGAAAGCGCTAAAATTGCAGAGGCCGACGGTTATGCAGGGGAGGAAAATTTTCAGAAAACCCTTGAAAACCTCAGGCGTTCCATTGACTGTTTTGACGCCCAAAAAGAATGCGACCGGATCGCCTGCTTTTATAATGATGTCAACTGGTGGATTGAAAACTTCATCACCTCGGAAACCCCGGTGGCATCTTTGGAAACAGCAGAAGACGACAATTTTTTCTTTTGATTTTGCGGCTGTATCAGATGATTTGAAAACATTGGAGAAAATTTTTATGACAGAGAGCAAGCCTTCGGTTACCGTATGCATACCCCACTGGCAGGTCCAAAAATACATGCGCATATGCCTGCACTAGATTCTCAATCTTTCTTCAAAAAAAATATACACTTTGATTACGAATAGAAATGTAATGGTTTGAAAAGTCAACTCCCAGCACAAACTCTCAGTTTTTTTTCTTCCGGTCATGATATTCAAACACCATTCAGGGTTTTTTTGTCACTCGGGAGAGACTATCAGGAAATCAAGTGTACCCGGGTTTTAAGAAATCTTCCGGGCAAACGGCTGGTTTGCGCTGGTGAATCCAATGGTCAGAAAATCGTTGCCAAGTTTTTCCTTGATCCCAGAAAGGGCAAAACGCATTGCAGGCGTGAAGAACAGGGATTATCCGCGCTTGCTGAAGCAGGCATCAATACTTCTGAGATTCTTTTCAGGGCCGCGATTGATGCGACCGGGGAAATGCCGGTACTTGTTTTCCGGATGCTTGAGGATGCAATTGATTTTACCGTGGCCTGGGAGCAGGTGGACACGGATTTACGGCGTGAACGCCTTATTGAAAATTTTGCTGTCGTGACTGCGTTGATGCATGAGGCCGGCTTGATCCACAAAGACGCACATCTGGGTAACTTTATGGTTTCCGGCAGACGGCTTTATGCAATTGATGGGGGGGCTGTCGGAACCCGTAATAAGGGCAGAAGCCTTTCTCCTCACAAAAGCATAAAAAATTTGGCAGCCGTTTTTGCCCAGTTTGATTCCTGGGTTGATTTCTTTTTCGATGGTGCGTTTGCTGCATATGCCAAGAAACGAAAATGGACGAAAAACCCTTCCTATATGAACTTGCTGACAAAGCAGATTCACAATCAACGCAGAAAAAGATACAAAAAACATCTCAGAAAGCTTTACCGGGAATCTTCTGCACAGATATGTTCCAACGGGTGGAACCATTTCATGGTTTGCAAGCGGGAGTGTTATACTTCGGAAATGGCTTGCCTTCTGACTGACATAGAGGCCTTCATTGCCAAAGGAAAAATTTTAAAAGCCGGAAATTCATCTACTGTTTCTCTTGTGACAACAGATCACAGTGTCATTGTTATAAAACGATATAATATTAAGAGTTTTTGGCATGCCCTCAGTCGTTGCGCACGGCCGAGCAGAGCATGGCGATCATGGGAAAATGCCCACAGACTTTCAATAATTGGCGTTGCCACACCTCGGCCTGTTGCGTTGCTGGAAAAAAGATTGGGTCCTTTTCGTTCCAGGGCCTATTATATCACTGAGTATGTCGCTGGATTAGATGCATATCACTGGTTTAATGCCGAGAATTTGGAAATAGGGGAGGTGCAGGAAGTTGTCGCACAATTCCGGCAGCTTTTGAACAAATTTCACGATTCTTTGATAACCCACGGGGATTTCAAGGCAACGAATTTTATTGTTTCAGAACATGGGCTTGTTGTCACAGATCTGGATGCCATGCAGACCCATAAAAGGGCCGGATTACGGTTTCGCAGAAAATACAGGAAAGACCTCCGACAGTTAATGCAAAACTGGACTGATATGCTGGTTAAAAGAAATGAGTTTGCGGCCATTTTAAAAAATAAAGGTGGTTTTAATGGGTGAAGAAAGAAAGATTATCGTCAGTTGTACAACTACAAAAAACAGGCTTGACCTTTTGTATTATATGATTGAATCGTTGAAAAAACAGATCTTAAGACCGAATGTTGTGTATATAAATATTTCATCTGAACCGTCGTTTTTAGGCGATGAAGGGATAACCGAAGCTCCAACGTGGTTTGATCAGAATTTCATTAAGGTTAACTGGATAAAAGATATAGGACCATATGGGAAGCTGCTTCCGATTATCAGACAAGTTAATAATGATGATTTGATTATTACAGCCGATGATGATGTCTTATACCATTCCGAGTGGCTTAACTCTCTTGTGACATTAGCGGATGATTATCCGGATCATATCGTATGTGCACGTGGAAGGGAGATTAAGAAAAATATTTTCGACAATTGGCAAGGTTATTCCAATTGGAAACGAATACTTCACAGGGAGAAGGGGATGTTGATTTTGCCCACTGGCACCGGGGGAGTGGTCTATCGAAAGTCTCTGCTTGATTTAGATTTTTTATTAGATCCCACCTTTCAAAAAGTCGCTCCCACTGCTGATGATCTATGGTTTAGAATGGCAAGTTTGAGAAAAAATGTTCCGGTTTATGTGTGCCCGGAAATTGATCAGAAAAATGTCTATTTGAAGCATGAGAGAGGCCTGGAGCAAATGAACTTCGAAAGGAAGAAAAATTACAAAGCACGCAAAAAAAATAATCCTGCCAAAAGATTAAAAGGATGGTTTGGATTCAAGGTGACAAAGAATGATAAGGCTTGGTTTGAAATTAGCGAGTA
>JAWOEJ010000172.1:0-4849 GCA_046482845.1 Desulfobacteraceae bacterium
ATCAATTATTATCATAATGTCAGTTTCGTCTGCCATGTTCCATTTTTTTTCATGTCTGTCCCAGATACACAGCATCACAACAAATCCAGCCTAAAGTGCAGGAACTGCGGGCAGGCGTGTCCTGACGGCCACTGACTCTGGCCTGTCCCCCGCAGGTAAGGTTAAAAAAGAATGGGCATGACATCTTTTAAGGTTGTGATTCCCCTGCAGGTAATCCCCTTCACAGAAGAGAGCTGTTTAAAGCTGTTTTCCGGCACAATTGCCGTTGAAAAACCCATTTTTTCAACTTCTTTTACGCGGTGGGCCACATGGCTGACAGCCCTGATTTCCCCGGTAAGCCCGATTTCCCCGAGTACGGCAACACCTTCGGGAACGGGCCTGTCAAGGAAGCTGGATACCAGGGCAACGGCAATTCCAAGATCTGTAGCAGGCTCTATCACCTTGACCCCGCCGGCCACGTTCATGAATATATCAAAACCGGAAAGATTGATACCCAGCCGTTTTTCCATGACTGCGACAATCAGGGCCATCCGGTTCTGATCCAGACCGATCACGGTTCTTCTCGGGGTGCCTCCGTGGCCGGACATGGTCACCAGGGCCTGGATTTCAATAAGAATAGGCCGGGTTCCCTCCATACTGGCAGATACAACCCCGCCGGGTGCATTGATTGATCTTTCCGCAAGAAAAACAGCTGAAGGATTTAAGACTTCTTCAAGCCCCTTTTCCTTCATCTCAAACACGCCGATTTCATTGGTTGATCCATACCGGTTTTTGGCTGCTCTCAAAATACGGAACACATGATTCCTGTCCCCTTCAAAATAAAGCACGGTATCCACCATGTGCTCCATGATTCTCGGTCCTGCTATGGCGCCCACCTTGGTTACATGCCCCACAAGAAAGATCGGGATTCCCGTCTGTTTTGCCATATTCATGAATTTGACTGCAGCTTCCCGTATCTGGCTCACACTGCCCGGAGTTGATGCAATATCAGGACTGTAAACCGTTTGAATGGAATCCACCACTATGGCTGCCGGCCGTTCCTCGTGGCTCATGGCCAGAATGGAGTCAAGATCTGTTTCAGAAGCAACCAGTAATCCACCCCCCTGGGCATCAAGCCGGGTGCTTCTCATTTTTATCTGGTTTATGGATTCCTCTCCTGAAATATAAAGGGTTTTTCTGCCTTTTTCAGAAAGCCTTGATAACACCTGGAGCATTAATGTGGATTTTCCTATGCCTGGATCACCGCCGATAAGAACAAGGGTTCCGTTGACAATACCGCCGCCAAGAACCCGGTCAAACTCCGTGATACCGGTATAGATTCTGGGATCATCCTTGAATTCAATGGATTCAATGGGTACAGGAACTATTCTGCAGGTTCTGGACTTTACGCCCCCCCCTGGGCCGGACTGGTTTTTTTCTGCGGTAAAGGTGTCCCACTCACCGCATTCAGGACATTTTCCCATCCATTGGTATGCCTTGTAATTGCATGACTGACATCGAAATACTGTTTTTTCCTTCACACTTTTTATCCTTGAAATTCCAGGGGTTGTAACCCATTTCAGCGGCTTCCTTTAAACCGGCACTTTTTATTGAAATAAAAGTCACTTATAGCACGTTGACAGTACTGTATCAAGATCCGGTTATTATTTTGCCCGGGTTCTGCCCGGTTAAAACTTAACATTTTTAATGCAATCTTAAGTAAAATAAGATATAAAGTCATCAGTCGATGATCTTGTTTTTAATATTTATATTTACTGAAAACGTATTCATAACTCTGATATTAAACCTGAGCATCGAGTATAACCTCTATAAAAACAAGGAGAAATCTTGCATTATGGAAACAGCTCCCATGACCCTAAATCCTCAATTTTTCCTTAAAATATCTTTTATGGCTTTTATCCTTTTACTGGCTGTTCCCCTGTCTGCTGTTCCAGAATCCGGCACAGAACCCCCTGCTTCTTTAAAATCTGCTCCTTCTGACCCTGGTTTGTCTGAAAACAAGGCTGTAAAAGAGCTGCCTGAAGGCAACCCTTTAAAAGAGCTGCCTGGTGATGAGGCGGTAAAAGATGAAATCAAGGAAAAATGGGAATTTAGAAAACTCGTAGACCGTCTTAAAGAAGACGGTTTTTCCAATGAACACCTGAAAAAAGTTTTTACAGATCCCAAAGTAAAATTTGAGCCCAGCGGCGTTTCGCTTTTTTTTATTCATTCGGAATCAAGTCTGGACTATGATCAGTTTATCTCCAAAAAATCCATCAACAACGCCAGAGAATACATGGAAAAATACAAACAGGATCTGGAAAAAGCCGAGGAAAAATATGGTGTGGACAAAACCATAATAACCGCCATAATTCTGGTTGAAACCCGTCTTGGCAATTACCTTGGCAACAGGGCTGTAATAAACACCCTTTCCACCATGGCGGCCCTTGCCGGAGAAAAGGAAAGGGAATTTTTATGGAACTCCATTTCAGATTCAAGAAAATTAACCCGTAAAAAATTTGATAAAAAAGCCAACATCAAGTCAGAATGGGCCTATAAAGAGCTCAAGGCACTTTTAAAATATGCTGAAAGGGAGGACGCAGATCCTGTTAATATCACCGGCTCCTATGCCGGTGCCATGGGGATTGCCCAGTTCATGCCCAGCAACGCCCTTTCCCTGGCAAGGGACGGAAACGATGACGGACGTGTCAATCTTTTTGAGCATGCCGATGCCATTCACAGCATTGCCAATTATTTGAAAAATTTTGGATGGAAGCCTTCAGTTACAAGGCAGAAAGCCCATAAAATACTTTACAAATACAACCACAGCAACTATTACGTGGATACCCTTTTAAAAATATCCGACCGTTTAAAGGAATAAACCAGACGTAAAGGAATACAGCAGACCCGTATGGACACTTTTATTGTTGTAGCCGGCATTGCCCTGATTTTCTGGGGCCTGACCATGCTGGCCATTATCGACATCATTACAAAGGATTTCGGCGCCATCAAAACAAAGGCCCTCTGGGGATTTACAGCCCTTATCCCCTTTGTAGGATGGCTTATCTATTTTATTTTCGGGTCTGGAAAAGGAATAAGAAAGCAGTTCAAATAACCTCCCGGACCTGTAAACCACTGTGCGCCTGACCATTATTGCGGTCAGAAAAAACTATTGCGGTCAGAAGAAACAGATTTATATTGACAATTCATATAAAACCATATAGAGTCACTCTGTTTTTTGCAAGTGGTCCCATCGTCTAGCGGTTAGGACGCCGGCCTCTCACGCCGGTAACCCGGGTTCGATTCCCGGTGGGATCACCACTTTGAGATTAAAGGCTCTCAGCATTTTGTTGGGGGCCTTTTTTTATGGGAAAATTTTCCGTTCCCCACATTATTCCCCACACTTGGGTAGATTTTGGGGAACACCCCCCCCTCTTTCCCACACCACCTTAACCAGTCTCATGATATCCACCAAGTGATGATGGCAACCGGGTCCCCACTGATCCACCCTGACATATGATACTGGATACCGAGCAGGAAGATGGTGAACGAATCATTCCCGCTCCTGATATCTGCTTCCAGTGCCCCCGGCGGTGAATACACCATCCAGGAGAAAAAGATCAATACAAGAGTGGTAAGCCTCACGGTTCCTGGCCGGTTCCTGCATTCAAAGAATAAAATTGGCTGCAACTTGTAACTGAATCTGTACCGGGAGCATTGCCTGATTCTCACAGCAGCAAAGTTCAGTTTAAAAATATGTTCAGACTTACCAAAAAAATAATACATCAGCCGGAAATACGTTTATCATTTAATGGCAATGCCGAAATACTGGCCGTAAAAGTACATTTTGGAGAAACGGGTAATGCTCCCCCCTGTAATCCAAAAGCGTGAGATTGACACTGAAGGTTTAACAGAATTAAAAATTTTATCTGCTAATGTCTATGCAGCCAATGCAGCCGGCATGTTTCGATCCCGGGATGACATCTGCTCTGCCGGAACCAGCCAGAAGGTATTTCCTCTACACAATCAAGCCAGGCACACCGCTTTACCGAGTGGCCAAAATCAGCATGTCAGGGCGGTTTGGAATGGGAACCAGGACCAAGCCCGGCCATCTCCACATGACAGCAACGCAGATCCTGGCCATGCCTGCCGGTTTCATCTGGAAAAGGAATAATATATGAAATCAATCACTCTGGCATTCCTGTTAAGCGGAACCCAGCAGAGCGAGTGGTCGTTCACGGCATTCTTTGCCGGATGCCTGGCGATCAGCGTCATTGCAACGGCACTGTTCAACAGGTCTCGTGGCAGCATCCTAATATCTGCATTCTTCCATTTCTCGCTCATGAACCAGATCTTTCCTGATGCGCAACCCTACGATACGTACATGCTGATTATTGCTGCCATCCTGATCGTGTGGTGGAACCGCTATAATATGTTCTCAAGGGAAGCCTCAGTCAAAAAAGTCATTCCAGGCCAGGTAAAAGCAACCAATGGCTGAAAACGCAATGCATACAAAAGCGAGGTTAAAAATTTTTATGATACCCACACTATTCAATATCTGATATTGCATAAAAGCAGGTAACTTCATTCCAGATAAAGTTTCAATATAACGAGAGAAGGGAAAATGAAAGAAATCCATCCATCTTATATCAAACTGCAACGTCACATAAACAGGCAGACAGTGGGGTTTCCAGCCACAAAATCCGGCGCTGAGATCAGGATTCTCCAGCACATTTTTTCTCCCGAGGAAGCCGATCTGGCAACCTGTCTGACCCATCAGGCAGAACCCGTTGAAACAATATTTGAGCGGGCAAAGCATTTGGTAAAGTCAGCAGCGAAACTGGAAGAACTGCTTGAATGTATCCAAAAA
>JAWOEJ010000244.1:0-3345 GCA_046482845.1 Desulfobacteraceae bacterium
TGCGGCTTCAAGTCGTTGGTGAATTGTTAAAAAAAATTGACAAAGAAAACAGTGCGTTTTTGAAAAAATATAAAGAGATCAATTGGGAGAATATTATGCGATTGCGTGATATTGTTTCTCATCATTATGAAAAAGTCGATCACGAAATCATTTTTGATATCTGTGAAAACCATCTTCCAAAACTGAGGGAAACAATTAGAAAAATGCTCGCATAATTCTGATCTCTTTTGGTTCTCAATGTTCCTGACAGGCAGTTGATGGAGGCGGTGTTCGGCCCTTCCATAAAAACTTAACCATCTTACAACTTGTCAAGCAATAGATCATATTCATCTTCATATTCCAGTAAATCCAGAAGAACAGGCGGTTTTGTAGAATGAGCAGGCAGTCTTTTTTTCGTTTCTGCTATCAGCTCTTCAAGCTCAGCCATGCTTTTTTTGAGGCGTTTTTCACCAAACGGTTAAAAGGCAATCAAAACATAAATGATTAACCGCACGGTGAATTGCCCTTGACCTTCTCCTGAATTTATCGTACGGTGAATTCAGGAGGATTGAAATGAAATATCCGTATCTTATTCGAATGCCAAATTATTTGGGTAAAGCGATCAAAGCTGCCCGGGGATCTAAAAACATGACCCAGAAAGACCTGGCGAACGTTACGGGCACCAGCGTCAAATTTATATGTGATGTTGAAAGGGGCAAAGAAACTGCTCAAGTTGACAAGGTTTTTGATTTGCTCCGGGCGCTGTCTCTGCAGGTGTATGTCACTGACAAACCTTTAAAGGAGGAAGATACAAGTGCAAAGACTTTCGATTTTTTGGGGTGATCGCCTGGTTGGGACGCTTTCTCGCCACACAAAAGGACGGATCAGGTTCCAATATTCTTCTGACTGGGTGTCAGATATTGGCCGGCCGATATCTTTATCTTTGCCGTGTCAGAAAGAAATATTCCCTCAAGGGGTCAGCACGGCTTTCTTTGAAAACTTGTTGCCGGAAAGTGATGTCCGTTCGGTGCTGGCTTTCAACAACCGATTTAACAAAAAAGACACGTTCTCCTTTCTTGAGCATTTTGGTCAGGATTGTGCCGGTGCCTTATCCATCATCCCGGAGGATCAATTATTGGATACGACACCCTGGCGTTATGAGGATGTAACTGAAAACCTGATCAGGGCCCTGGATATCATCGAAAAACACCCGGGAGAACGCCAACTTTATTCTGAGATGCAGCCCGCCCGGCTATCAATTGCCGGTGCTCAAGATAAGCTGCCAGTGTATTTTGCTGACAACAAATTTTACCTGCCGACCAATTCCGGATCAGCGACAACTCATATTATCAAACCGGTTTCACCCCGCTTTCCTGGGGTCCAGAGAAATGAAGCTTTTTGCATGGCTCTGGCCCGGGATATTGGCTTGAGAGTGCCAGACGCTTCTTTATTCCAGATTGGCCACCATGATCTTTATGTGGTTGAGCGGTTTGACAGGCAGATCCTTCCGGAGAGAGTGGCCCGGGTTCACCAGGAGGATTTCTGCCAGGCATTGGGTATCACGGCAGACAGAAAATATCAGGTTGGGGGGGGTCCGAATTTTGATCGGTGTCGTTTGTTGATAGATGAAAACTTGACCCGTCAAAGTTTGGAAATCAGATCTGAATGGGTTGCGGTATTGGCCTTCAACTACATTATAGGCAATCATGACGCTCATGGTAAAAATTTTTCAATTATACATGGACGTGAAATCAAGATGGCTCCTTATTATGATCTGTTGTCTACAATGGCTTATGACCATCTGGAACAGCATTTTGCCATGAGCATCGGCAAAACATTCCGTCATGACCGGATCAGTGCAACTTCCTTTAATGAATTTGCCAAAGACATGAAATTTCGCCCTGTCAAAGTGGCGGAAATCCTGGACACGATCATCCAACAGGTTAACCGGGAAGCCCCTGGTCTTCTGTCTAACCATGAACAAAAATATGGACCGGCCTTGATATATTCCAGATTGGACCGGGTTCTTTCGGGAAATTTGAAACAACTTGCTGAAATCCGTGATGATATGTCAGATAGACCGAACGCCGATATGGAAGGTCCTGGGATGTAGTCAGCCAGTCCTTCATCTGGCAACGAAAGTCAGGCCTGTCTGACAGATCAAACCGCAGAAAACAGGGGAAACATGGGTATGTATGATCCGCCTCATTCAGGTGAAATTATAAGGGAGTTTTGTGTTGAAGCGTTGAATATCAATATTGCTGAAGCGGCATAAGTCTTTCAAAGGGAGTGTGGGAAAATTGACCCTATCTCAGGATCAGATAAGAGGATGTTGAAAATTTGCAAAAACGACTTTACATTTAAAATTGTTTATGGTTTTATCCATATAGTTTCTATATGGATAAAAATTTTATATGTTTTTGGAAGAGTAAAAAAATGAAATGGGGCGTCCGGCAAAGGTTAGAATTTATTGAGTATCGACTCTTCTGGGAAGGTACAATAAACAGGAAAGATTTGATTGATACTTTTGGGGTTTCTGTGCCTCAGGCATCTGCGGATATCAAAAAATATAAAGAAAATGCACCGGGAAATATTTATTATGACAAAAGCCAAAAAAGCTACCTAATCATGATAGGTTTTACGGTGATGATGATCCTTGATGTGGCGCTGGGCTGATGGGTCCGGGCCTTACTAAAATTTTCTGCACTTAATTTTACGGATTTATATTTTAGTGGTAAATGCCCACCGTATCACCTGGTAGAAGGATCAGCGGAAAAAAATATTTCCATTAATGTCCCAACGTTTAATTGATTAAAAGGAAAAGATGATTTAAGAGGAGGTATCTTATGGCGCGCGCACAAGGTGTTTTTCTGGACACAGGAGATCGATTCCCGAGCATGACATTTGAGACCGTGGAACACGGTCAAGTCCGAATTGATGAGGATTTTACCCGGGGATACGGGGTGGTTCTGATTTACAGAGGACAGTGGTGATCATTCTGCAATCAGCAGTTGGCTGATTTCCAGCAGAACCTGGACAATTTCAACGCGGAAAACATCAGTATACTGGCAGGCTCAGTGGATGCCCGAACAGAGGCGCAAAAAAATGTCAATGATTTAGGCCTCTCCTTTCCTGTGGCCTATGGGCTGGACCTGGAAGATACAGGCCGTGTTCTCGGAGGCTATTTTCAGCAGGAGAAGCAATTTTTCCACCCCTCGAGCTTTATCATCAGACCGGAAGGTACCGTGGAAGTGGCCAGCTACAGTTCCGGTCCCATAGGCCGGGTCAAGGCAGACAATGTCCTGAAACTGGTGAGGCATTACAAGCAAAACAGGGATTGATTGGGAGTTTCAATTTCGGTGGCGG
>JAWOEJ010000324.1:0-3577 GCA_046482845.1 Desulfobacteraceae bacterium
ATGGTAAGGGGTATCATCCCTATCCTGTGTTTACAATTACCGCCCGGGACAAAACATCAGGAGATATTCTGGCCCGGACAAAAATGGTGGCACCGGTATCCACGGAAACGGGCTGCAGAAAATGCCATGGCGGACCCTGGCGGGTAGACAACAGGGCAGGCATTTCAGATGAAACTGCCAGGGAAATCCTGGCCGTCCATGACAGAAAAAACAAAACAGATCTCCTGGCTGAGGCTGAATCCCAAAGGCCAAAAACCTGCTATAAGTGCCATTCCAGATCTGGTCAGGATAAGGCAGGCAGGGAAAATATGCTGAATCTGTCTACGGCCATTCACGGGTGGCATGCCAATTTCTTAACAGGCAGGGATGAAAGTGCATGCAACAGCTGTCATCCATCAGACCAAAACGGTTCAACTGCCTGTCTGCGGGGGATTCATGCATCCATGGGGTTTACATGCATCAACTGCCACGGTACCCTTGAGGATCATGCCTTAAGTCTTTTAAAACATGAAAAAGCCTTGAATAAAAAAGGGGCGGATCGGCTCATGACCCATTTGTCCCCGCGGGAAGTGTCATCGGTTGAGGACATAAATCCGCGCATGCCGTGGGTCCAGGAACCTGACTGCCTGAATTGTCATCTTGATTTTGAACCGCCGGAAACGGATTCTGCCTTTAATGTCTGGACAAAAACCTCAGCAGGGCTGTTTAAAGCGCGGACCGGTGACGGCGGTATCCGGTGTACAGCCTGTCATGGAACTCCCCATGCAGTGTATCCTGCCTTTAATATGTATGCGAAGAACAGGGACAATATCCAGCCCATGCAGTATCAGGGCAGCCCCATACCCCTGGGAGGAGACAGGAACTGTGCTGTCTGTCACAGGGTGGAGATGGATTATCCCCTTCACCATCCCAATATGGAGAAAATGTTTCGAAACACCTATTTGATAGATGAAGAGTAATAGATGAAAAACAATTTATTATCTAATGAGAGCGTCATGACCGATCAATTTACACCTGATCCCGTTACAATCGGGGTGAGTTCCTGTCTTCTGGGAAACAGTGAGAATTTTCCAGATATTCCAGTTGAAGAATCCGGCCGGCTTAATGACCCGAAACTCAGGGCGCATTTTATTGAACGGGTTTTTTTAAAAAGCAGCTGTCACCGGACGAAAAAAAGGAACTCATGGATATTTTTAACCTTTTTTATTCAATTTTGGGACGCGGGATTTCATCTACAATGAACGGGGTGCACTGGACCCCGACACTCTGTTTTTTCACCCATATGCGGGCCATGGGGACGGAGTCCCCGTCAATGGTGGTTATATTGGGCTGTTCTTCGGCAAATCCGATGTCTTCAATCCTGAATTCATAGTACAGGGTGTTGGGGCTGAACGGGTCAACAATTAAAAAAATTTTATTTGTTGAGCGGGGATGTTTCCGGGGGGACCCGGTAAACGGGACGTAATTGTTTTTGTCGATATCCCTCGGCCGTCTGTAGGACTGTATTTCAAATTTATCTTTGAGTTTGAGAAAATTAATAATGGACATGGTTATCAATCCTCCTGGTGAACATTGTAAAAAATTATCAATCCGTTTTCCCCTGTAATGCCTGAAAAGATATTTATATTTTCCATGCCTTTTAATCTTTTGTCAAGCCTGTATTCCAGTCCGGCTTCTCAGCCTGTTGATCCGGTGTTTGTTCCAAACTATAATCAAACATTTTAAAATTTACGCAGGAGGAGTGTTTTATGAACCCCCAGATAGATTTTGAGACAATCACTGATGTTTATGCCTGAAGTGATTATTGTGCTGTAGATTTTCAGACCGGCCTTGAAAATAATTTTTCAGGTCTTAGATTCTTAATTATGGCAGATGGGCTGCCATTGGAATTCATTAAAAACACATGTCCTGGACCGGCAGGAGTTTTTTATGAACGCATTAAAACAAAAAGAACTGGTAGATGTATCCGTAGATGTTTCCTGGAAAAAAAATGAAATAACCCATAAGGAGCATTTTTTTGCAAAGGAAATGAACCTTTACAGGGATATTTTCCCTGGAAGCCTTCTTGAAAATGTTAAACCCCTTAAAACCGGTGAAACGATTTCAATTGCCCTTGATCCGGGAAGACTTGTTCCTGATTACAGGAGAGAAAAGCAGTTCATCCTAAAAAAAACTCAGGTGAGACCGCGTAACAAAAAGGAAATTCTCAACAAAGGCCGGTTTTATCCCCAGGGATGGCTGTCAGGGATTCCCGGGATTTTCAGGGAAAATATCAACCCGTTCAGATGCATTGAGGTTGATGATCAAAAAGTTGTGGCGGATTTAAATCATCCCCTGGCCGGTATTCCCATTCAAATCTCCTTTACTGCTGACCAGAAACAGGCGAAACACAGTGAAATGGGAGGGACCTGCACCGAGTGGCTGGACATGATCCTGTCAGGTCCGGGCATGCAGTCCCGGTGCAATGGATCCCAGACTGATTTTTTTTCTGAGGATGCCTTTCACAGGGAGGATAATACGCCTGACTCAGTTTTTTATACCAGAGACCGCTTTGTGCACCATATTGATGATGCAGCCCGGCATCACCTAAAAGAGATCTACAAAGAAAAACTGAAACCCGGCTACAGGGTTCTGGATCTCATGGCTGGGTGGGAATCCCATCTTCCTGAGAATCCGGGCCTTGCCTCGGTTCACGGTATAGGCCTGAATGCCGGCGAATTAAGCGCCAATACCCGTTTAACCTCTTATTCTGTACAGGACCTGAATCTTGATCCTCTGCTTAAGTTTAAGGCAGATTCTTTTGATGCCGTTATCTGTTCCCTGTCCGTGGAGTACCTGACTGACCCGGTCAAGGTTTTCAAGGAAGTGGGCCGTGTGCTGAAACCCGGGAAACCCTTTGCTGTCTCCTTTTCCAACCGATGGTTTCCCACTAAGAGCATCAGTGTATGGAAGGATATTCATGAATTTGAACGAACAGGCCTTGTTCTGGAGTATTTCTTAAAGGCAGGGGGGTATTCTAACCTTGAAACCCGTTCCATACGGGGGTATCCAAGACCTGAATCAGATAAGTATGCAGGAACAATGCTTCTGTCTGATCCGGTGTACGCGGTAATGGGTCAGAAAAACTAAAACTCGGTTATCAAGTTTTTTGAATACCGCCGCCCCCAGCAGTTGCCTGTCAGGAACGAGAACGACGGAGGACTTTTTCCCTGCCAGGCTAAAAATCAAGAACTGCGGCCACTGGTCCTCAAACAGCTTGATTTTCTTAACGCCTGGCAGGGAAAAAGTCTGATCTCCTTTGGTTCTCAATGTTCCTGACAGGGCAACCGCTGGGGGCTCTTAATTGGCCCTTCCATAAAAACTTGATAACCGAGTTAAAGAAAGGTAGACGCCCGTTCATTGAGAAGATTGTCCAGCCAGTTGGGATCCATCTCAGGCACAGATGCCAGCAGCTTATCTGTATACTCATGGTGGGGCGGGTTTGGTAATTCAACTGAACATACGGCTTTTCTTCGGCTTAAAAATGGGGTCCAACCACCCAAATCAGGTTCTATTGAAATGAACGGGGAAATTATCG
>JAWOEJ010000346.1:0-21140 GCA_046482845.1 Desulfobacteraceae bacterium
GATCATGTATTATTCTACTTATTCTACCTGTTTTTCATAGACCTGGTAACCTGGCCTACCAGGTAGTTGATGAATAGGATAAACAACGTTACTCCAACGGCCAGGTAATACTGGCGAAGTGGAGCAAACAGTTTAACATTTTGTAATAACCATCATGGCCTGGGAGACCACAACAAATGATGAAAGTATAAGCAGTCAGGTATTCACTTAAAACTTAACACTTAAAACTTAACACTTTCATATAAAAGGATATGAACCATGGGACAGCAGATGAAATTAGGAACCAAGTTGATGCTGGGTTTTGGCGCAGTGGCGCTGATCACGCTGATTGTAGGGATTGTGGGGTATTACGGTGCTGTCAAAGGGGAGCAATCCGTGGATGAGATCGGGGTCGTCCGGCTGCCCAGCATTAACAGCACACTGATCATGAGTGAGGCCCAGACAGCCGTTGACAGCGTCGAGAATGCTCTGTTAAGCCGTGCCATTGACCTCAAGACCCGACAGGAAAAATATATTGATTTGGCAGACATCTGGAAACGAGCTGAAAATGCCTGGAAGATCTATGAACCCCTTCCCCAGACTGACGAGGAGGCCAGGGTATGGAAAGCGTTTGTACCGGCATGGGAAAAATGGAAAAAAGATCATCAGGCCTATGTTGCTTTGTCCATGGAGTATGACACAACGGTAGAAGCCCAGCAACTCGGAGATAAGATATATGCCTCCATGGCCCGGCAGGCACTGGAAAACAATGCCGTGACGTTTGGAAAGGCAGAGGATATTCTGAATGAAATTGTCGAAATCTATCGCGTTACGTCAGATACGGAGGCTTACCTAACAAAGGTTGATGTTGCAACCGTCTATTCACTTATGACCATCAGCGAAGCCCAGACAGCCATTGACAGCTCTGAAAATGCCTTGCTTGACCGCAGCAGCGACATGGCCATGCGCCAGGCCCAATATGATAGTATATCCGGAGCCTGGCAGCGGGTTGCCGATGCCAGGAAAATTTATGAACCGTTGGAACAGACACCTCAAGAGGCGGCCCTCTGGAAAGAGTTTGTCTCAGCCTGGAATGCCTGGAAAAAGGATCACGGGGTTTTTGTTGCATTTTCCAAACAATATGACGACACCGTAAAGGATTATATCCGCGGGGAAGAAATCTATAAGAAACTTAACACCCAGGCGCTTGTCACCAATGCGGTCACCTTTGGTGAAGCAGAAAAACTTTTGAATCGCATCGTTGAAATCAACGGGGATGTGACGGCCCGGAAAGTGGCAGATGCCCAGCGCCAGTCCACCTTTGTGAAGATCCTGTCTCTTGTTGCCGCCCTGCTGGGGGTGGTGCTGGCCATGGGCCTGGGATTGCTGATTTCCAGAGGTATCAACCGTACCCTTACCCGCATCACCGAGGGTATGGATGAAGGGGCCAACCAGGTGGCATCCGCATCCAGCCAGGTGTCCTCCTCCAGTCAGTCCATGGCCGAAGGGGCATCGGAGCAGGCCGCATCCATTGAAGAGACATCTTCTTCCATGGAGGAGATGGCCGCCATGACCAAAAAGAACTCCGAAAACGCCGCCCATGCAGACCATTTGATGAGAGACGCCAACCAGGTGGTGAAAACGGCCAATGATTCCATGGACGAGTTAAACACCTCCATGGGGGAAATTTCAAAGGCCAGCGAAGAAACGTCCAAAATCATCAAAACCATTGATGAAATTGCATTCCAGACCAATTTGCTGGCATTGAATGCGGCAGTGGAAGCGGCCCGGGCCGGTGAAGCCGGTGCCGGATTTGCCGTTGTGGCGGATGAGGTGAGAAATTTGGCCATTCGATCAGCGGAAGCCGCAAAAAGTACGGCAAAATTGATTGAAGACACCGTTAAAAAAGTAACCCAGGGCTCCGACCTGGTTTCCACGACCAACGAGGCGTTCACAAAAGTGGCGGAAAGCTCCGGTAAAGTCGGGGAAATCGTGGCCGAGATCGCTGAAGCATCCAATGAACAGACCAACGGCATAGACCAGGTTAATATTGCCATATCGGAAATGGATAAGGTGGTTCAGCAGAATGCCGCCAATGCAGAAGAGTCGGCCTCAGCATCAGAAGAGATGAATGCCCAGGCCGAACAGCTCAAGGAATATGTGGCGGGCCTGGTTCTCCTGGTCAAGGGCAGCGGCAACCAAAACGGTTCGGTTTCCAGTCGCACGCCCATGACAGCATCCAGACAAAAATCCATTTCATACAGACAAAAGTCCGTTCCCGGGGCTCAAAAAAAAGCCCTGTCCAAGTCATCATCCAATGAGGTCCGGCCGGACCAGGTGATCCCGTTGGACGACGATGATGAGTTTGCTGATTTTTAAGCCATTCCCATGGACAACGGCAGGAGGGATCTTTATCACGCCATCCTGCCGTTTCATTTTATACAGGGCCATATTGAATATGAGAATTCATCTCCTTGTGTGTTGCCCCCACCCCAGGTTCATCAGTGTATTCATCCTGCTCACTCTGGCATTCAACCTCCCTGTTTTTGCAGATAAAAGCCCTTATGACTGGGCAGAGGTGCAGCTGGATTATATCCGCCAGGACAAAACCGGGCAACTTAGGCGCTATTGAAGTGTTTCCATTCATGAACACCCAATGGCTGGTGGTGGCTAAACAGGACAAATTGTATGGGCAGTCCGGCACGGATCTGCTCTCCCAGGTGATAAAAAAAATGAAAACCTTTGATATCTACCCCTATGAAAAGCGATCGGTCCAATTGAAAAGCGATCGGTCCAATTTGCAGTGATCGCCCCCCATTTTGACGGCCTGGCCGGTATCATGGATCAACTGATCCGTGACGGCTTTATGCTGTCACAAATCAGGATCGGTTATTATCCGGATGCCAGGGCCGCGGCTGTTCAATATCACTGCCGGACAGACCGTCTCAATCTTTCCTGGTCTTTTGATCACAAGAACCATAAACCGGTCCACCAGGATATGACCGGCCTGGTCCGGGCAGGAGATGTGGTCAAAAAAATAATGGCCATGGATGAAAAAAAAATGTACAAGTAAGACTGATAATCATTCAGGCACAGTATCTGTAAGGAATATGCTGAAAAATATTATCCCGATATGGATATTTATGATAAAAAAATAGGGAATACCACTGATATGGATAAGCTCAAAAAAATTCAATGGATGACAGATGAAACAATTTATGCGTCCGGCAGCGAAACGAGTGACTATATCCCCCGGTACGGTGATGTCACAGAATTAAACACCTGCCGGTTGATCATGGATTCTGTGGGCCCAAAACTTTTGAAAGAAATCGGCCGGCAGTCCATTAATCTTCTTGAAACCTCTGTGGCGATTTATGAGGCCAATGGGGATTATGCCTTTGGGATGTTCTCGTCCGGGTGGTGCCAAATTATGGATGCGGCCTCCCGTGCGCTGTGTCAAACCGATGATAACCGGGTGGCTTTGTCCTGCGGCAGATGGCTGTGTCATGAAAACTGCTGGAATGACTCGGCAAAGCAGGCCATCAAGACGGGGAAAAGTACCGACATTGAGTGTGTCGGGGGTATCCGTTTATATGCCGAGCCCATATATGCCGGTCAAAGGGTCATTGGCGCAATCAACATCGGGTATGGTGATCCCCCCGGATCTTTTGACACACTGACCACTTTGGCAGATTCATTCCATGTAACCCCTGAAACCTTAAAAGAGATCGGAGACAAGTATAAATCCCGCCCCGGATTTGTCGTTGATGCCGCCAAAAAACTTCTCAGGTCCTTTGCACAACTGATCGGTGAAATTGTTGAAAAAACAGAGGCTCAGCAAAAACAACAAGAGATTCAAGAGCAAGAAGCCCATCTGATTAATGTATTAAAAGCGATCCGGAACGTTAATCAACTGATTGTCAAGGAAAACAACCCCGAACGCCTCGTCCAGAAGGGCTGTGAAGAGCTCAGCAATACCATGGGCTATTACAACGCGTGGATTGCCCTATTGGATGAAGACAGCCAGCATGTGACGCTCACAGGAGAATCGGGATTTAACGGCGGTTTCAAAGCCATGGAAGAAAGACTGAAACAGGGCCGTTTTCCTTCCTGCATGCGGCGTACACTTGAGAGAAGAGAACTCGTGGTGATTGATGATCCCTCAACCCAATGCCCGGACTGCCCGCTTGCAGAACACTACCAGTACCAGGGACGTTCCGCTTTCACGCATACACTGAAAAATTTCGGTATCCTGTCTGTGTCTGTGCCCGCCCATTTTGCCCATGACCCGGAAGAGCAGGAGTTGTTTGTGGAGGTCGCCAATGACCTGGCCTTTGCGCTTTTTAAAATCGAAACCCAGAAAGAGATTCATAGAAAAAACCATATCATTCAGACAACCCCACATCCCATGTCCCTTGTTTCCCGTGACTACCGTTACCTTGCGGTAAACAAGGCGTATTCCCGATTTTATAACAAAACGTCGGATAAGATCATTGGCCGTCCAATAACGGATTTCCTGGACCCGGAGGTTTTTGAACAGGAAATCAAGCCCCGTCTTGACCGATGTTTAAACGGGGAAATCCTCCACTATGAAGCTTTTGTGGAGTTTCCTGGAACGGGTCCCCGCTGGATGAGAATGGAATACACGCCATACCGGAACAGGGAAAACCGAATTGTTGGTGTGGTATCCCATGGCCTGGATATCACCGAATCCAAGCAGACCGAGAAAGAAAGGGGGCGCCTTGAGGATCGGCTGACACAGGCCCAGAAGATGGAATCCATCGGCACGGTTGCCGGGGGGATTGCCCATGATTTTAACAATATCCTGTTTCCCATAGTTGGCATGGCTGAACTTTTAATGGAAGATTTACCGGAAGGCGGTGTTGAATATGAAAACGTACGGGCGATATTAACCGCTGGCAGACGAGGGGCCGATCTTGTCAAACAGATCCTTGCCTTCAGCCGCCAGACAGAACACCAAATGTCCGCCGTAAAAATCCAATATGTGATAAAAGAGGCCCTCAAGCTGCTGCGCTCCACCCTGCCGTCTTACATTGAGATCCATCAGGATATAAAAACGGACTGCGGCCTGATCAAGGCAGACCCCACCCAGATCTACCAGGTTATCATGAATATTATTACCAATGCCTTTCATGCGGTTGAAACCAAAGGCGGCAACATCAGCGTGTCCCTGAGGGAGACACCCTTAGAGCTGTCTGATGTATCCGGCAAAGATATCCCCCCCGGCCGGTATGTCATTTTATCGGTTTCAGACACGGGAAACGGCATTCTGCCCCAACATATGGATAAAATATTTGACCCCTATTTCACCACCAAAAAACAGGGAAAAGGAACCGGGCTGGGACTGTCTGTTGTGTATGGCATCGTCAAAGAACATCAGGGGGATATAACGGTTTACAGCGAGATCGGAAAAGGGACCACATTTAATGTTTATCTGCCGGTCATTCAGGAAAAAAGCAGCTCTGATCCGAAAAATAAAATCCAAACGCTGCCCACAGGCCATGAGCGGATTTTACTGGTAGACGATGAAGATGTCATTGCAAAACTGGAAGCGCACATGCTGGAACGTCTGGGGTACCGTGTGACCCGGCATGTCAACAGCATGGAGGCGTTGGTAGCCTTTACATTAAGCCCGGACTCCTTTGATCTGATTCTATCTGACATGAATATGCCCACCATGACAGGGCTCCAGCTGGCCGGTGAAGTAAACTCCACGAGACCGGACATGCCTGTGATCATCTGCACCGGGTTCAGCGACAAAATAGAGGATAAAAGCGCAGAGATGCCGGGAGTCAAAGCCATCCTGAAGAAACCAATGGTCATGTCAGAACTGGCTGAAACCGTGCGAACCGTTCTTGATGGGAACAATAATGAAACATAAAATGGAAAATAAGGGGTAATGTTTTCTAAGATGCAGGATATCGATTTTAATGGTAATAATCGAGATGAATCTCAAAAATCCACAGGGTTAAACAGTGCAGTAAATTTTCTTGTTGGCATTGTTCTCCTTCTGGTTTTATTTATCATCAGTCGTTACAACTACCTCCTTTTTCATACTGTGGCAGAGTTTTTTTCAATCGCCATTGCATTTGCCCTTTTTATCGTGGTCTGGAATTCCCGTGAATTTGTTGAGGACACGGCCCTGGTCTTTCTCGGCATTGCCTACCTGTTTATTGGCAGCATGGATCTTATGCATACCCTTGTTTATAAAGCTATGGGGGTCATCTCTGATGCCTGGGGAGCCGATCCGGCCACGCAGCTGTGGATTGCCGGACGGTATATGGAAAGCATCTCTCTTTGCATGTTTGCCGCTTTCTGGAAGAAACGGTTTCAGCCCTATAAAACAATCCTCGTCTATTCCCTGGTAACCGCGATTATTCTACTCTCTATTTTTTATTGGAAGAATTTTCCAAATTGTTTTATCCAAGGCATTGGGTTGACAACTTTTAAGAAAGTCAGCGAGTATATGATCATCGGTATTCTGATTGCGGCATTGTGGATGATCGTGAAAAACAAGCATCATTTTGATGCAAAATTTTATCAGCCCATAATTTTTTCCATTGTATTGACAATTATGGGGGAACTGGCTTTTACCTTTTACGTGAGTGTTTACGGGCTTTCCAATCTCATTGGGCATTATTTTAAAATTCTTTCATTCTTTCTGATCTATTCTGCCTTAATCCGATCAAATTTAAAAGAGCCGTACAGGATTTTGTTTCTTGATCTTCATCGTGAGCGCCAGCGTTTGAAGAAGAACCAAGCGCTCCTTGAATCCACCGGGCGTATGGCCAAGGTGGGCGGTTGGGAACTGGATGCTGAGACACTGGAGGTGACATGGACCGGGGAGATGTATCGGATTCACGAGCTGCCGCCCGATACAAAACCGCTATTGCAGGAGGCGATCAACTTCTTTCACCCGGGAGACAGGCCAAAACTTGAACAGGCCATTCAGCGTGCCCTTGATCATGGGGACCCCTATGATATGGAGATTCGGTTCATCACTGCCACCGGAAACCATCTGTGGACACGAACCAGATGTGAGCCGGAGGTGGTTCAAGGAAAGGTCATAAAACTAAAGGGAACTTTTCAGGATATCACAGCCCGCAAACGCATCGAAGATGCGTTGCGTGAGAGCGAAGCTCGATATAGAACCCTTTTTGAAACCATTTCAGACGCTGTTTATGTCCATGATGTATATGGGAAATTGATCGATGTGAATACTGAAGCCTACCAAAGGTTGGGCTATACACGAGATGAAATGCTTAAATTATACGTATCTGATCTGGATGCCAACTATACCTCGATAGATGACGTTAAAACAAAAATAGAACCGGCGATTAAATCCGGGCCTTTGACAATTCTATCAAGACACCGTGGTAAAAATGGTTTGGTTTTAGATGTCGAACTCATAATGAACGTTTTTCATAGGAAAGGAAAAGACGTATTTGTAACAGTTGCCCGTGATATAACAGATCGTTTGACAGCAGAAAAAGAAAACGAAAAACTCATTGCCAGCCTCAACCAGGCACTGGCGGAAGTCAAAAAACTAAGCGGGCTGCTGCCCATTTGTTCTCATTGTAAAAAAATACGCGATGATAAAGGGTATTGGAGCTCTATTGAAAGCTATATCAGTCAACACTCTGAAGCGGAATTCAGTCACAGTATCTGCCAGGAATGCGCAAAGAAATATTATCCTGATATAGACATTTACGATGAGATGTAAAGCGGTCTGCCCGTGGCAGTTAGACAAAAGGAAGTGTATGCACCATATCCCGGCCCATTATTGAAATATCAGAAACCGCCCGAAAAATAAAAAAGGGGTGGCCTTTCTTCAGAAGCCCTTTTCCATGGCGGACATGACAGAAAAAGTACGGAAAATTTTGGATACAGCCTCCAATAAAACTCACGGAAGATGATCCACTGCATGAGTCTTCTGAGGCTGAAAAAAATTTATGATTCCAATACAATTCAAAACCTGATATTATCCGTCTGAATGCAACGGAGTCTGCAGGCATTGTTAAGCGTTGATTCTATAAACTCATGTAAAATCTGTAAACTTTACCGTTCAATGTGAAGGACAAACAAATTATCGTCACAAATATGTTCGGAGTAAAATGATGAGCGAGAAGGAATCTGTCCAAAATATCAAACAAAGAATGAATCAGCTGGAATCGATTTTATCTTCTCTTGATACTGGCCTATCCGTTATTAATTCCGACCACACCATATCTTGGGTAAATCAAAAAATTTATGAGATGTTTCCAGGTGACAATCCCATCGGACAAATCTGTCACCGTTTTTATGAATCATCTGATAAGCCATGCGAGCCCTGTCCAACGTTTCAATGCTTTAAAAGTGGATGTGTACAGAGGCTTGACAAGTATAATTCAGCCAAAGAAAGATGGTATCGCATTATATCTCAACCCATGAAGGATTCAGATGGCCAGGTTATCAGTGTCCTCGAAGGAATTACCGACATTACAGATCGCAAAGAAAAGGAAAAAACTATACAGCAGCTATCTGTTATAGAGGATATCACAGAGCGCAAAAGGGCTGAGGAGATGCTCCATGAAAGCGAGAAAAAATTCAGGCATCTATTTGATAATTCTCCGATTGGAAAGACCATAACCTATGTTTCCGGTAAAATGCTATCGAATCATGCTTTGGCTGAAATGTTGGGATACTCACTGGATGAATTTCGAAACGTTAACTGGCAGGATATTACGCATCCTGATGATGTGGCGCTTTCTCAAAAAATTATTGAATCCATTATATCTGGCGAAAAAGAATTTATTCGATTCACAAAAAGATATATTCACAAAAATGGTTCCATTATATGGGGGGATGTCAGTACCCGACTTCAAAGAGATAATGAAGGAACCCCTCTTTATTTCATTACAGCAATTGTTGATATAACTGAACGTAAAAGAATTGAGAATGAACTGCGGCAAAGTCAAAAAGAGCTCCAGTTAACTTTGAATGCCACTGCTGACGGAATTTGGTCCTGGAATTTTAAAACCAGTGAACTTTTCTTCAGCCCAAAGTACTACAAGATGTTAGGGTATCAACCCAATGAATTCCCGGCAAATTATAAGAACTGGGTTAACCTGATCCACCCTGATGACAGGGAAGGGGCTTTGGCGGCTGCCAATGAATTTTTAAAAACAAAACCCGATGTATATGAAAATGAATTTCGACTTAAAACAAAAAACGGTGACTATCGCTGGGCAAGAACGGTGGCTAAGGTGGTTGAAAAAGATGAGCATGGTAATGCTGTCTATATGATCGGAAATCATGAAGACATTACAGAAAAAAAACTTGCGTTAGATGCTTTTATACAAGAGCGAGAACGGTTTGAACTGGCTATGAGATCTGTCAATGATGGGCTTTGGGACTGGAATTTAAAAACAAATGAAATTTATTATTCTCCGGTCTGGAAAAAAATCCTGGGGTATGAAGATCATGAAATTGAGAATAAATTTTCTGAGTGGGAACGTTTAACTCACCCTGAAGATGTTAAAAAATCCTGGGGTATACTCAATGAGGTTTTCGAAGGCAGAAGAAAGAGTTTTGAGAACGAATTTAAGATGCGCCACAAGAATGGTCATTGGGTCGATATCCTCGCAAGGGCAGATGTTATCTTTGATGAGGATGGAAAAGGAACAAGGGTTATTGGTACACATGTCGATATTACTGAACGAAAAAAATTGGAAAAACAACTCCAGAAATCCCAGAAAATGGAAGCCATTGGTTCACTTGCCGGCGGGATTGCCCATGATTTTAACAATATTTTATTTCCCATTGTGGGGCTGTCTGAAATGATGGTGGAGGATTTGTCCCAGGGCAGTCCAGAGTATTTAAATGCCTGTGAAATCTTAAAGGCAGGCCGACGGGGCAGTGAACTGGTCAAGCAGATTCTGGCCTTCAGCCGGCAGTCTGAGAAAAAACCCATACCGGTCCAGGTTCAGCCTGTCCTCAAAGAGGCGTTGAAACTCTGCAGGGCCAGTATTCCTGCGGACATCGACATTCATAAGAATATACAGACCAATTGCGGGATGGTTATGGCAGATCCCACACAGCTTCACCAGATTGTCATGAATCTCATAACCAATGCCTATCATGCCATCGCCCCGGACCATGGAACAATTTCTGTGACACTGGCTGAAAAAGATCTGGAAACTGATGACCTCATGGGGTCAAATCTGACTGCTGGAAAATATGTCCAGCTCACCGTTTCCGATACAGGTGCCGGTATAGATCCCGGGGTGATTGAGAAAATATTTGACCCCTATTTTACCACCAAGGCCCAGGGGAAAGGCACTGGGCTTGGCCTCTCAGTGGTTCATGGGATTATCAAGGGCTATGGCGGGGAGATTAAGGTGTACAGCGAACCCGGCACAGGGACAACCTTTACGGTATATATTCCACTGAAGGCCGATGCTGGTGCCCCTGAATCTGAAACCCTCGTAAAAAAGTATCCCCGGGGAAATGAGCGCATCCTGTTGGTGGATGATGAAAAGCCCATCATAAAAATGGAAAAGACCATGCTTGAACGCCTTGGCTACCAGGTTACCTCCTGGACCGACAGCACCGAGGCACTGAACGCTTTCAGATCAGCCCCGGATGGGTTTGATCTGGTGATCACAGATATGTCCATGCCCGTAATAACCGGGGATCAGCTGGCTGAAGCAGTGATGTCCATCCGGCCTGACATACCGGTTATTATTATTTCAGGCTTTAGTGAGCGGATGAATGAGGAAACGTCAGAAGCCCTGGGGGTAAAAGGGTATTTAAAGAAACCCGTGCTTCAGTCTGATATGGCCCATATGATCCGAAAGGTGCTGGATGATGTGGCCTTCTAAAGGATAGGCAGAAGGAGATATAAAGAGATCTGCCCGTGGCAGTTAGAGGGTAAGATAGCATTAAAAAAGCTTATACTCGGTTATCAAGTTTTTATGGTATCCATGATAATATCGTTGAGCTGCGGGTAATAAACTTTTTCTTCAGCGGCCTGGCGTATCATGGCCTCCCACATGCGGAAGGCATCCACATTCTTCAATGTGTGGTCAGCACTCCTGGGATCGCCCTTTTCCGCAATTTCCCGGATGCCTTCAAGGGAGTGGTCGTCCCCGGGAAAGTACATGGGGATTACCCCCACATCTTTTGGACATTCCTTAAAAATCTCCATGGAACGGCTTTCCCGCTGGCAGTCTTCCTGAAATTTTTCCAGGCTGAAAAAATTGAGGCTGCCTAACGCGCCCATGGCGTGCCGTACAATATGCACCCCGTATTTTCGCAGGGCGTTGCGGCTCAATTCTGATTCCAGCAGGGCCTGGGGGGTGACATCGGTCAGACTGGTACTGCCTCCGGTCTGGGCGGAAGGAAAACCTGTAATCCAGGTGTTGACCCGGGCCAGGGCAGCGTTGATAAGTGTCTGATGGGGGGAGGTGTAGGAAAGCGTACCTTCCGCATCTATAACGCCGGGGATGCCGCAGTGTACACAGGATATCCCCGGGTGAACACTCTGGGCGACAACCATCATGAAAATAACCTGGGCATGGGTCTGGGTGAGGAACGCCTCGGGGCTGATGGGGGCGGAAATGCCGGCAAGGCTCTGGTCGATCAGCAAAAGGGCGTTGCCTGTCCTGGCACTTCGTAAAAAAGGAGCCACCATGTTATTCATGGGCGACAGGGAGGTGATCAAACTCGTACCATCCAGCCAGTCGGCCTTGCCTTTTAAAAATGTCACCTCGTCATCGTCCATTGTATTGGTGGTGATCATCTTGAGCCCCTGATAGTGTTTCTCCATCAGCTGAGCAATTTCAAACAGGGAAATGCTCTTGTCGCAGGCCACCGGGAGACTGAAAATACCTGCAGTATCCTGGTGTTCAGCCACTGTGTGGACAATCCTTTTGTACTCTTCGCCATTGGCCGGACGCAGTTCTTCATCGCCATCCCGCTTTAAAAAGGGGGATGTGGCACCGGTTCCAAAGGTATTCATCCCTGGATCTTCTAAAAGTTCACGGGGCACCTGCTCCAGGCAGTGATCAATATACGCCCGTTTCAGGGGAATGAACAGCGCTGTTTCATTTTCAAAATCAACAGCATCGGCTTCCATGAGAAGGTCCATAAGGGGCTGGTTTTCAGCAATATTTATGCCGATTTCCGTTAATACCTGTTTTGCATTTTCATCAATGCGCTGGTAAATGGCCTTCTCAGCAATCAAATCATCGATATCCGCCATGCGGAACTGAACTTTTTCAAGAATTTTTTTGTCTGTGACATGCCCCAGGATATCCTCATAAATGGTTTTGGCACTTTTAAACTGCGCCTCTTTTTCCAGACGTATTGCCTTGTCAAAGGCCTTGTCCCATTGTCTGCTCATTTTTCCCCTTTGTCTTTCTGTTTGTCCAGGCGGTAACGAAAAGAGCGCAGGGTCATGCCGAGATATTCTGCAGCCCTGCTTTTATTGCCTTTGGAGATCTCCATGGCCTTGTCAAGGTAGGCCCCTTCAATTTCTGACAGAATCTCATCCAGGTCAACGCCCTGCTCCACATCATCCAGATCAAAACGGCATCCCCTGACCCCTTCAATCCATCTGCGCTTCTTGTGCATGGAAATGGTCAGGCTTTCCGGAAGAATAATATTGGTTGAAGACAGGGCAACGCTTCTCTCAATGAGATTTTCCAGCTCCCGCACATTGCCGGGAAAGGAATAATTGTTTAAAAAATTAATGGCATAGGAAGACAGGCGGTAAATATCCTTGTTCATTTTTTTTGAATATTTTTCCACAAAATGCTTGGCCAGGAGTTCAATATCTCCTTTTCTATCCCTTAGGGGCGGCACCTTGATGGGAATCACATTGAGACGGAAAAAAAGGTCTTCCCTGAAATTGCCGTTGATCACCTCCTGGTCGAGCTTTTTGTTGGTGGCGGATATGATCCTGACATCCACGGAAATTTCCTCCGGGCTGCCCAGGTGCTTTACCGTCATCTCCTGGATGACCCGTAACAGCTTTACCTGGAGCATGGGGGACAGTTCTCCTATCTCATCAAGGAAAATAGTGCCTCCAGTAGCCGCTTCAAACAGGCCTTTTCTATCAGTAACAGCTCCGGTAAAGGCCCCTTTTACATACCCGAAAAACTCACTTTCAATGAGGGTTTCCGGAATCCCGCCGCAGTTGACCACTATGAACGGCTTGTCCTTTCTATCGCTCATATCATGGAGGGCCCTTGCAATGAGTTCCTTTCCTGTTCCGCTCTCCCCTGAAATCAAGACATTGGTGGTCGTGGCAGCCACCTGGTTGATCATGTCATAGATGCGCACCATGCCTGGACTGCTGCCGATAATTTTCCCAAAATAAAGATTGTCCTTGATTTCAGCGGCAATTTTTCTATGGTCCTGGTCAGGGGTTTTTGAAGCCAGCGCGTTTTTTATGGCCTGTTTAAGCTCCTGGTTGTCAAAGGGTTTGGGAACAAAATCAAAAGCGCCGTAATTCATGGCTTCCACGGCAATTTCTGTGGTGGAATAGGCAGATATCATAATGGCAACCATATCAGGGTTATGCTTTTTTGCCTCTTTCAGCACATCTATGCCGGTCATATCGCCGAGCCTGACATCGCAGAGCACCAGATCAAAAGCCTTTTCACTTATCAATTTAACGGCTTTTTTACCATTGTGGGCACAGGATACAGCATACCCCTCCCTTACCAGCATCAGTTCGAGGAACTCCCGCATGCTCAACTCATCATCAACAACAAGGATTCTTGAACTGGGTAGTGTCAACGTCTAGGTCCTCTGGTAAACGATCCTGCCCTGTACCATGGTCAGAACAACCTCCCCTTTTACTTTGAATCCTGCAAAGGGGGTGTTCCTTCCCTTTGAAAAAAAGGTATCCGGATCCAGGGCATATTCGGGTTTTTCATCAATAATGGTGATATCTGCCGGGTTTCCTGGTTTCAGGCTGTTGTCAATACCAAGGATGGCGGCTGGTTTTCTGGACATTTTTTCAATCAGGGCTTCAAAGGTGATATGTCCGTCCTGAACCAGTTTTAAGGACAAAGGAAGGGATGTTTCAAGGCCGACAATGCCAAAGGCGGCCCTGTCAAACTCCACATCCTTTTCCATAAGCGAATGGGGGGCATGGTCTGTGGCAATAATATCAATGGTGTTGTCAGCAAGCCCCTTTATGATGGCCTGTCTGTCTGTTTCTGGTCGCAAGGGCGGATTCATTTTTGCAAAGGTGTCATAGTCCTTTACTGCCTCATCTGTTAAGGTAAAATAGTGGGGAGCAGTTTCACAGGTTACTTTTATGCCTCGGTTTTTGGCATTTCGAATGGCATCCACAGATTCTTCACAGCTGACATGGGCAATATGAATCGAAACACCGGTCAATTCAGCCAGAGCGGTTTCCCTCATGATAAATGCACTTTCTGCGGCATTGGGAATGCCCTTTATACCGAGCCGTGTGGCCACAGCCCCCTCATTCATGGCCCCGTCCCTGGACAGCCCTTTATCTTCTGAATGGGAAATTACAGGCAGATTAAAGGATCCGGCATACTCCATGGCCCTTCGCATCAGACCTGAATCTGCAACGGGATGCCCGTCATCGGAAATGGCGGCAATACCGGCCTGTTTCATATCCCCGTATTCTGCAAGGGTTTTTCCCTTAAGGCCCACACTGATGGCGCCCACAGGATAAATCCGGCACAGTTTTAATTCTTCTGCTCTGTTTACTATGAACCGGGTGACCTGGGCATTATCATTGACCGGATTTGTATTGGCCATGGGGCAGACTGCGGTAAACCCTCCTCTGACAGCGGCTCTTGCCCCTGTTTCCAGGGTTTCCTTGTATTCCTCCCCCGGCTCCCTGAAATGCACATGGAGATCAATCAGGCCCGGCACCAGGGTCATGCCTGATACATCAATCACCTGGGTATCCGGTTCTGTATCCGGCTCAAGGGGATCTATCAGAGATTCTATGACACCGTCTTTTACCACCAGGTCTTTTACTGCATTTGTCTTTCCTGGATCAACTATCCTTGCACCTTTAAACCTTATCCGCATGTCGACTGCCTCCTGCCAGAATATAAAAAAGAGCCATGCGAAGGGCAACGCCGTTTGTCACCTGATCCAGTATTACCGAGGCGCTCCCGTCGGCCACATCATTGGCAATTTCAACCCCCCGGTTCATGGGACCTGGATGCATCACCACCACATCATTTTTAGCCAGTTTAAGCCTGTCTCTGTTCAGCCCGAAAAGTTGAGAATACTCCCTCTCCGTTGGAAAAAGGACAGACTGCTGCCGCTCCTTTTGAATGCGCAGCATGATGATCACATCTGCATCGGATAAACAGGCCTCGATATTATCTGCCACCTGGCACCCAAGGGTTTCAATCTTTTTGGGAATCATGGTACCGGGCGCGGCAACCACCACTTCTGCGCCCATTTTGGTAAACCCTGCAATATCTGAGCGGGCTACCCTGGAATGGGAAATATCCCCGACCAGGGCAATTTTTAATCCGTTTATCCTTCCTTTTTTTTCCCTGACACTCATCAGATCCAGCAGTCCCTGGCTGGGATGGGCATGGGTTCCGTCTCCTGCATTAATCACTGATGCCTTTACCCGTTTGGCGATCATACCTGCAGCACCGGAAAACGAATGGCGCATGACAATGATATCCGGACGCATGGCTTCAAGGTTTTTTGCCGTATCCACCAGGGTCTCTCCCTTGACAATACTGCTGGTACTCTGGGAAATGGAGATGCTGTCCGCACTGAGACGTTTTGCTGCAATATCAAAGGAAACCCGGGTCCTTGTACTGGGTTCAAGAAAAAAAAGAACAATGGTTTTTCCCCTCAGAGTAGGAACCTTTTTTACAGGCCGGTCTGAAATCTCCTTCATCCCTGATGCTGTATCCAGAATCATGGTAATCTCTTCAGCAGAAAGGGATTCTATATCAAGAATATCCTTGTGTTTAAATTGCATAAGATGCTGTCCTGTCCTCAAATTTTTAATATAGCCAGCAGCATGTCAGCCGCCGGTAATCTGTCATCTTCTGCCCAATAAGATTTTGGCTGAAATGATCGGTATTGAACAATATGCATTAATGGAGCAAATCCCCGATCCTGTCCCATCGAACGCCGAATCTGTCCCGGTTCCATGACCAATAGATGATAAAGGCCTTGCCCTTTACCGCATCAAGGTCCACAAACCCCCAGAACCGGCTGTCATGGCTATTGTCTCTGTTATCCCCCATCACAAAAAGAGAATCCTTTGGTACTGTGACCGGTCCGAAATTATCCCTGCTGGAAAATTGTTCAGGAATGACTCTGGAGTCTTTATGAACCGCATAGGGTTCATCTTTTTGAAGCGCACCATTTAGATAAAACTTTTTATTTTTCAGCTCAATGGTATCGCCTTCCACAGCTACCACCCGTTTAATAAAATCCTTGTCAGGGTCCTCGGGAAATCTGAAAACAACAATATCTCCCCTTTCAGGCTCGGATACGGGAATCAGCGTTGCACCGGCTGCATCCGGACCGCCGGTAAATGGAATTTTAACGCCGTATATGAATTTGTTTACCAGGATATGATCGCCAATCAACAGAGTGTTTTTCATAGAGCCCGACGGAATCTTGAATGCCTGGATCACAAAGGTTCTAATAAACATTGCAAGCACAACAGCGATGAGTATGGCTTCAATGTTCTCCCGCAGCGCCCCTTTTTTCTTTTTTTCAATTACCCTGGATTGATCAATGGGTTCAGTTTTGGCCTTTACCATTAAAAACGTCCCTTTTTTCGTTTTTCAGCCTGACCCGCATTATGATAATATTGTTTAAGCTGAAAATATGAATAATATTTATACTCGATCATCAAGTTTTTTGAACAGCACCGCACCCTGCGGTTGCCTTTCAGAACAGCGACCAACGGAGGACTCGTTCCCTGCCAGGCTAAAAACCGGCGACCTGCGGCCCGGTTAGAACATATGCTGGGGCTCTCCAAGCAGAAATTTTCCATTTTGTATCCACCGTTTTAAGATGTCTGCGATTTTTCTGGCTCTGACCACACTGGAAAGGGGAACACTCTGGACTTCCCTGCCTTTGATCATTATGGTGCCGCTTTTCAGTTCAGCATAACTGACCTGACCATAACTTTTTGAAATCCCCTGCTGATAGTCATGGCCGTAATCAATGACCTGGGTAAAGAGTTCTTCATCAGACACAGCGGTATACTTGACCATTTCCTCATTTAATATGGGAATGGGAATGCCAAGGCCCACAGAAAGAGATACACCATATCCCCTGATACTCTGCCCCACAAGCCATTCCGGGGACATCTCCTTAAGATTACCCATAACAAAAAGTGTGGCCGCCGGAGTCAGGGGCGCGCCATTATGGGTCCGGTCCACCTTTTTCTTGTGCTGGGTGCCGCTCCAGGTAACATATCCCTGGGCGCCCCCGAGAAAAATCCGTGTGCCAAGGCCTATGGTTTTGAGAAATGGATCATTGAACAAGGGGCTCAGCTGCCCTGATGTGGAATAATTGGCATTGGCCATATCTGATTTCAGGGTGCCCATATAGGTATACTTGACCTTGTCAGACCGGTTAATGGCGCAGTTATAATTCTGATATCCATTCCTTGGATTGCACAGAATTGCATTGGGAAGATCGGCAAGGGTAATTATTTTTTCGATTTTCCGGTTGGGATAGCAGTCCGTACCATAACTTTCCGCTTTAAGTTCAATCTCTTTTCCTGCAGCCAGATCCTGGATTACATGGCCTCCCCCGTAGTTGAATTCTCCCGGGTGAAGTTTATTCAAAGGATCATCCTCACAGGTCTGGGTCGCCCCGAGAAAACAGTCAACTGCTGCAATCCCTGAATAGGCAGGCACATTGTTAAACCAGGTCTGGGTCGTTCTGATCACCGGCCTGGACTGGCCGATATTGATAAAGGCACCTGAAGAACACATGGGGGAAAATGTGCCTGTGGTGACAACATCCACATGTCTGGCCGCTTCAACAGGTCCCTGATCATGGACAATATCGATGATTTCTTCTGCTGTGACAACAACCGCCTCCCCGGATCTGATCTTTTCGTTTATTTCCTGATATGTTTTGTTTATTTTAAAATCACCCATTTTAGGCCTTCCCGTATAAAAATTGATTAACCTCTATTATGCGATGATCAAATGTAATTTTAGAAACCAGACATAAAAATTTTGATCATCGATCATTTTACTGTATTACGTCATTTTTTCATTTACTGTATTACTGCATTTGTTCAACATATTCTATTTTTGACAGTATATTGTTCTTTATCCATGAAATATCCCACCATTCAACAGGATTGACAAACACATGGTTGACAGCCATCCCGAAATGAAGGTGATCACCGCCTGCCAGACCTGTGGAACCGCTTTTGCCGATAATCTCTCCCTTTTGGACCAGATCCCCTTCCTGAACCAGTATTGTACTTAAATGGGAATACACAGACGTCAGGCCGAATCCATGATCAATGATCACGGTATTGCCAAAAATGCCCACCCGGCCGGTGCTCAGAATTTTCCCGGTGTTGGCCGCCGGTACCGGTGCCATGGCCACAGATGCCAGGTCAATTCCCAGATGGACCTGCCGGTCGATTTCCTTTCCTTTATACCGGTATATCCGGTGATCGGCAAAAGAGGCCCTGTTGGCTGAACCTGGAAGCCTTAAAAACCGCCCCTGCCAGAACCGCTTGGGTTCTGTATGCCTGACTGAATCAAGCAGTGTATTGACGTTTTCCTTTCTGAGGCTTGTGTTTACATAAAGAAATTTTTCCAGTAAAGGATTTTCTCTGGAATTAAAAATCTGTTCTTTTTCTCCAAGTTCAAATTCCGGCATTTTTCTTGAAAAAAATGAATCAGACAGATTCAGCACGTCAGTTTTAAATTTCCTGTCCCTTATGTAATAGTAGAACCCCCGGCTGGCTGTGTTTCCTGCAGGATCGGTGGCTGTAACATTAATTTCAGCACCCGGGCCCTGGTGATAGCTCAATGCAAAAAACGCCGCATAAATATCTTTGTCATCAAACATACCGGAATAACCCGGGAAAAAATTATCCCCCACTTTTACCCCGCTTTTTATGCTGGTTTCAAAAAGCCGGTAGATCACAAGGCCTGAACCGCCCCGTTCCACGTTGTGGCGACGGGTCAGGATATCTATCTTCGGAGGCTTGGAGTCAATAAAAACTGTTTTCTCAAGAGACGCTGTATTTCCGTTGTTCCAGTCCTTCCAGGAATAATCAGATACATTGATCCTGATCAGGGCCTCCCCGTCTTTCATCCCGTATTTCCAGTAGGTTACGGGAATATTAAAAACATCCTCATGTATCTGGGACCCCATAAAAAAACCTTCGTAGCCTGAGAAGGGATAGGACTTTTCCAGAATATTTTTTTCTTTTGCGCCCTGAATAATGGATACTTGAACATTTCTTAATCCCGTTCCACGGTCAGAAATTTTCAGGGTCATCTCAAAGGATTTGTTAAGATAAACAGAGGGAAATTCTACTTTTATTTCAGGGGGCTTTCCTTCAAATTCATTTATAAAAAACCAGGTCAGCGGCAGAAAAACCAAAAGAAAAAATAACAGAATAAAAACTCTCTTCATTGTCAGCACCTAACTCCTTACACAGGGTTTTCCTATAACGGCCATGCCTTGACAGGCACAACAAAGCATGAAAGCTTTTAGCTGTTAGCCTTTAGCTGTTAGCTGAGTACTGACGGCTGACAGCTTTCATATAAATACATAAACAATTTACTTAAATCAAAAAACAGGCTTAAAATAACAGCAAAAGATCAAGTTATCAAGGTCTTTTCCATTCTTGACTTTTTGACCGGCAAAAGATAAATTGGGCTTGATCATAACATCGGCCACCCTGGGTGGGGTCAGGTTTCGGTTATCCGACCCCGTTGATCAACAAACCAGCCGATTTGGCCAAAGTAAGGGAAAAATTTGTAATTGTTTACTGGAAGCGGATAACTGAGTACTGAAGACTGAAAGCTGATGGCTTTCAAATAAAAGGCTGCAGGTGAAAAAAAAAGCTGTTCTTGTAAAAACCCTCCTTGTTGTTCTTCTTTTATCCATCATTGCAGGACTTGCCCTGGTTTATCATCTAAAAGGGATCAGATCCGGATCGATTGCAGTTAATCATATAAAAGTAGACGCTTCTGCCGAGCTTGTAATGAACACCATGAAGCAGACCTCCAGCAGAAATGGAATAAAGGAATGGGAACTTGAAGCATCCTCGGCACGCTTGCTAAAAAAAAACAACAAAGCTGAAATGGAAAATGTAAAGGTATCCTTTTTTCTTGAAAACAACGATACTGTTGTTCTTACATCACAAAAGGGCGTTCTTGAGAAACGTAATAACGAATTCAGGAAGGCGTTCGAGGAAGTTCAGAAACTGCACGAAGAGCTTGAGGAAGAAGTCCGAAAGGTGGACCAACAGGTTAAGAAGGACGCACCGAATGGTCAGGATGTCATCAACAAATCCATCGACAAGGCGGAGGAAGCTTTGCGTATTCTGGGACAGGTGAACAAAAACAACCCATTTGCGTCAGAAGAATTGAAGAACCAAGCGGACACGCTGGAGAAAAGATTGGTGACGATTAAGGAAGACCTTATTCGTATTATTCGTCAGTTGGCGTTATTGAAGAACCTCGTGGCCAGCGTCGGGGATGTGGAAGAGTACCGAAAGGCCGCAGACAAGTGCGTGCATACAGCTCCCGAGTATCCGCTCAGCGCCGACCTAAAGCGAGTCCTTGATGATCAAGATGGCCGGAAGTGTGGTGGATATTATCCATGAGTAGAAGTTATAAACGGACTCCCTATTTGGGACAAAAACAGGACAAGCGGGACAAGCGCAACGCTAACAAGGCGGTTAGGCATAATTGGCAGATCGGCAACGGTGGTGATTTTAAGCGGGTGTTCGATAGCTGGAGTATACGTGATTTTGGCATAGCAGCGTTTGACGGTGATCGAATAGACGGGGATATGAGAGAGCTTTACAAATGGGTAGCAAAGTAAACTATTTGTAAACCTATTTGCATTTAGTATTGTAAACCTATAGGGTATATATTAACATTATACCTTATAAGGTA
>JAWOEJ010000195.1:0-2742 GCA_046482845.1 Desulfobacteraceae bacterium
CCGCCGCCCCCAGCGGTTGCCTGTCAGGAACGAGAACGACGGAGGACTTTTTCCCTGCCAGGCTAAAAATCAAGAACTGCGGCCACTGGTCCTCAAACAGCTTGATTTTCTTAACGCCTGGCAGGGAAAAAGTCTGATCTCCTTTGGTTCTCAATGTTCCTGACAGGCAACCGCTGGGGGCTCTTAATCGGCCATTCCATAAAAACTTGATAACCGAGTATAAAGTGTGTTCATAGCTCGATCCATTTTTTTTAGAAAATAAGTTAGCTGCTACTTTTCTATTTTCTCCTAACAGATCGAGTTATATTTGTCCCGTACTTTCTCAAATTAAATTTTTGTTGACTGATTTTCTGCCCAAGTGGGCGAACTTAGAACCAAGCCCCCATTTTCAATTCAATCATTCTTTTTCCTGATATGCTTTCAAAAAATCACGTTTACCGTGGATAATCGTTAATATGTCAATATTTTTAGATTTTATTTCATATACCAGTCGGTAAGAATAAACAATCAGTTCACGAATATTGGGTTCTTCAAGCTCTGGCACCATCCTGCCGATTTCAGGGAATTGATTTAATGTTTCAGTCGCAGCAATGATATCCTGTGATACTTTTTTTGCATAGAACTTTGAATCTTCAGCAATAAACGCATGAATTTTCTTCAAGTCCCGCTTGGCAGGTGCGGTCCATCTTACCATTGTTCGACTTCTTTCTTCAGCTCTTCAATGGATACAAACTCACCACGATCTGCTGCTTCCCTTCCTTTTCTTATTTTATCGATCACATAGAGACGATACATAATTTCATCAATTGTTGATGGATCAGGCATTTTGGAAATAGTATCAATCGCTTCTTGTTTTAAAGTCTGCATTTTTTCTCCTTAGTTGATCATTGGAAAAAAATAGTCAGGTGATGTTTGGTACAGGTTGCAGAGCGTAATTAAATGGGTGCCTTTGGGTCTTTGCCCGTTGATCCAACTCGTTACAGTTTGACGTGTCACACCAGTAATTTGAGATAGCTTAACCAGATTTATTTGGTTTTGCTTTGCAATCGCTTTTAGTTTTTCACCCTGCCATTCCATTCTAAAATCTTGAAATTATATGATTAATTAAATTAATGATATTTCAATAAGAATAAAATGTAAAGAATTTTTTACCTGTTGGGTATCGGCAGTGCTGCAGCGGTGAAGCCCGGCATCAAACATGACGTGAATACCGATGTCCGTTTGGTTTTCAATGTTCCTGACAGGGCAACCGTCGGGGGATCTTAATCGGTTATAGCATTTCATCTAATATCCATATTAAATGATTTTCCGTGTCCGGGCCGGCGTATTTAAAAATAAGTCCCAGGGTAATACTTCCGAAAACAGAGGTGTATTTGGCACACGGAATGGACATTGTCAGATTATCGTTGATGTCTGCACATTGGGTTTCCTGTGCAGTTTTGCATTCTTTAAAGTCAGCAAGGCGCCAGAGATGATGGCCTGAATGATCCTGGCCTGCATATTCAAGCTGAACTTCAAAAGCGAGAGTGCCAAAAGAGGTGCTATAAACAGCGCAAGGAATGTCAATATCCAGGTTCTCAGTTATTTCAGCGCAATTGCCCTTGTCTGTCACGGGAAGATCCCCTGGATCATCCGTTATGGTAAGTTCTGTGTCTGCAATGGCATAATTGTTGTCTTCATCTTCAACAACAATCCGGATACCCACATTTGACGGCAGGCTGTAGTGCTGGTACCAGCTGTTGTAAGCATCCTCGCCCTCACGGTCTCCCTTTCGTGTGGCAATTTGATTAAAGGTATAGATCCCGTCTTTGGCCTGTTGATCGCCGTGGGTGCCGTCATCGTACAGAGATGTACTGCCCGGGTCTCCAGAAGGAAATGCAAGAGGGGGCCTGCCCATGACCCATGCCGGCTCCTCCTGACCTTCTATCAGTGGAGTTAAGGTGACATCTGCAATGGTTTCAATTCCCTGAGGATCAGTAATTGCCACCTCTACCATAATAACGGAGTCATCTTCGTCAACCAGGACAGGGGCGCTGAAACAAATGTTTTGGACATGTGGGGCCTGAGGGTCACTCCCCTCTGCCCGGGTGTCTATGCGGTAGAGGCCGTTGTCTTCATCATACCCCTCCATGCCGTAAAAATAATAACGTCCATCAGAAGTAAGATTGCTGACATTTGACCAGCTGGATTCCATCTTTAAGTGATAAGACCAGGTATCTTGGTATGTGTCTGATGCCAGATCCAGCAGGGTAAATCTGTATGCACCCCCATCGCCGTATGGTCCGTCGATAAAAACATACCCCCCGTTGCGGGAGAGATGGGCGTTGAACCTGTTTGACTGGCTGGTCCAGGCCACGACATTTGATGTTCCAGAAGCTGAATCCATCAGAGCAAGCTCCACCGGGCTGTCTTTTTCCTTCATATACTGATACTCGATCATCAAGTTTTTTGAATACCGCCGCCCCCAGCGGTTGCCTGTCAGGAACGAGAACGACGGAGGACTTTTTCCCTGCCAGGCTAAAAATCAAGAACTGCGGCCACTGGTCCTCAAACAGCTTGATTTTCTTAACGCCTGGCAGGAAAAAAGTCCTGAATTTGATTCAAACACGAATGGATATGAAATATCACAGCTTTGAAGGGGATTCAAGATTAAATAAATTTATGATCAACAGAGTGAGTCCTGTAAGGATTGCTTCAGAAATCCACCAGGTTGCCATGAGTATGGCAACGGCGGCTGTTTTC
>JAWOEJ010000392.1:0-10323 GCA_046482845.1 Desulfobacteraceae bacterium
CCGCCAGGACATGTGGGTTTTATAAGAAACTTGAAACAAGATACAAGACGCGGTACAATCCAAGTCTCATGGTTTGTTGTGATGCTGCGCATCATATGGGTTTATATGAAAGCCATCAGCTGTCAGTACTCAGCTAAAAGCTTTTATGCTTTGTTATGTCCGCCAGGACATGGGGGGTAGTATAGAAATGCATGCATGCCTACAAATAAGGGCCGCATCCCTGCCCCGGCAATATTTGGGTTGAAACTATAGCAGGATTAATGGTATTATAGAAAAATTGGATTAAAAAAGTCAATGGGGATATGATTCAATCATCAGGCATTTTTCATGACACCCGAAAGCTGCAGGTTCACAAAAAAAAATGTATATTGAAAAAAGACATATTTCAGCGGGAAGCTTTAAAGCATCGGCCAGGGGGCCTGTCATCTTCCAGGCCTTTCTCGGCACCTGTGTCGGGGTAAGTCTGTATGACAGATCTGCCAGAGCAGGCGGACTGCTCCATGCGCTGCTGCCGGAGCCGCCGTCTGAAATCCCGCCGGAGTATCCGGAAAAATATGCATCAACCGCCCTGCCCATGCTTTTAAATGAGCTCAAAAAATACGGAGTACAAGAAAAAAATCTTGAAGCGGTTGTTGCAGGCGGCGCTCTGGTTGGGCCCTTGAGCCAGATGGACATAAATCTTGACATTGGCGGTCGGTCAGCAGAAATTGTTCTGTCAATACTGGACCAAAATAACATTTCTGTGATCCATTCCGAAACAGGTGGATTTTTTACCTGCACCCTTGAACTGAATATGCATACCGGAAAAAGTACCATAAAACCGGTATTGAAAAATGAAACCGAGGAAGGGTTTACCTACGCGCCACCTTCCAGGGAAACCATTCTTAAAACCATTGACCATTTAAAACCCATACCCCAGTCTGCCTTGAAAATTCTCAGGATGATTCAAGGGGACACCTACACCACAAAAGACATAACTGCTGAAATTTCAAAGGATCAGGTATTAAGCGGTCTTACCCTTAAACTCTGCAATTCTGCTTTTTTCTCCGGCAGGGCAAAGATAGAAAACCTGAAAGACGCGGTTTTAATTCTTGGTGAAGATACGCTTATGAAATCAATTATTACTGCCACGGTAAACAATTATTTTAAACAGACGGGAACCGTGGGTTACTCTCTGTGCAGGGGTGGAATTTTTTATCATGCCGTGGGCTGTGCCTGCACTGCAGAGGCCATTGCAGAGAAAACAAACCGAATCGATACCAAAAAAGCATATACAGCAGGACTGCTCCATGATATTGGAAAAGTTGTTCTGGACCAGTATATTGCAAAAATCTGTCCTGTTTTTTTTCGCGGGATTGAGCATAACGGTGAAACATCCCTGTATCTTGAGCAGAAGATTCTCGGGACTAACCACTGCCAGGCCGGGGGACTGCTTGCAGAAAAATGGCATTTCCCCAAATCCCTCAAACAGGTTGTCTCCTTTCATCACACACCGGAAAAAAGTACAGAGCACCGGGAAATAGTCAGCATTGTATATCTGGCGACCCTGATCATGTCGAGATTCAACACAGGTCTTGTTCTGGAACGGGTAAGCTGCACCAGCCTTGAAACATCACTTGAAACCCTGGGGCTGACCCTTTCAGACATACCTGAACTTATAGACTATATCCCCCTCAGCACCTTTAAAATTAAACAGACCAAATCAGCCCTGGAAAAAACTTCCCAATGACTAAAACCAGCAAACACGAAATTCTGAAACGTCTGCCGGGCGTGGATATTCTTCTGGAACTTGCAGATACAAATCCAGACTTCAAAGAAATACCCCAGCCACTCATAAAAACATCCATACGCAAGGTTCTTGACCAGACCAGAACAGACATCCTTGAAAATAAAACCACTGCCTTTTCCAATGAAAAAATCCTTTCAAGAATACTGGCCCTGGCCAAAGAAGCTGTTGCCCCTAAGCTGGTCCCGGTTGTTAATGCCACTGGTGTTGTGCTGCACACCAATCTGGGCCGAGCCCTTCTCTGCAGGGAAGCAGTTGAAAACATGGCAGAAATCGCCTCTGGATACTCTAATCTGGAATTTGATATTAAAACGGGAAAAAGGGGAATACGCTACCACGTGGTGGAAAATCTCCTGTGTGAGCTCACAGGGGCAGAGGCAGCCATGGCTGTCAACAACAATGCCGGCGCTGTTCTTCTATGTCTGGACACCCTTGCCTCTGGAAAAGAAGTAATCGTTTCAAGGGGAGAACTGGTAGAAATCGGCGGCTCCTTTAGGATACCCGATGTCATGGCCAAAAGCGGGGGAATCCTCAAAGAGGTGGGAACCACAAACAGGACCCATTTAAAGGATTATTCAGAGGCGGTTAATGACAACACCGCTTTGCTGCTCAAAGTCCATACCAGTAATTATCAGATCAAAGGATTTACCTCATCGGTTCCTCTGAAGGACCTGGCAGCCCTTGGCGGACAAAAGGATCTGCCGGTTATGGAAGATCTGGGCAGCGGCACCCTGATTGATTTTTCCCATTACGGCCTTGGCAGAGAACCCACAGTATCAGATGCTGTGGCCTCGGGGGCAGACATTGTCACCTTCAGTGGCGACAAACTCCTTGGAGGTCCCCAGGCCGGCATCATCCTGGGCTCCCGAAAATGGGTCGGCAGAATAAAAAAAAATCCCCTTACCCGGGCCCTGCGCATTGACAAGCTGACCCTGGCCGCCCTTGAAGCCACCCTGCAGGTGTACCGCGACCCCCACAAAGCAGTAAAAACCATACCCGCTCTGGCCATGCTGACACTCTCATTTAAAGAGACTGCTTCCAGGACTGAAAAAATAATCAAAAAGCTCACCCCTTTAATCGGCAGCCAGGCAGATATTGGCAGCGTTGATCTTTCATCCCGGTCCGGCGGCGGGGCGTTTCCGGAACTTTCCCTCCCAAGCTGCTGTGTTTCTTTAAAACCCAAAACAATGTCAGTTGCCAGTCTTGAAAAAAAAATGCGCATGAACAGGCCCGCTGTCATCGGCAGAATAGAAAACAACAGCTTTATTCTGGATCCAAGAACCATACAAAAGGGTCAGGAAGAGATTATCTGCAAAGCCCTTTATAAAATTTTAAACGGAGAACAGACGCTGTAATGACTGGTGTTGAAAAAATTTTTTCCAATGATACCTTGTTTTCTGCAAAAGAACTTTCATTTTTAAAATCAGATTCCAAATCCAGTGAAAACCGGAATCAGACATTAACCTCAGGGTCATTAAACGCCCCTGAAGAGTATCTTTCGGACAAGCTGTCTCCCTGCACAGCCGGTATGGACGCTTTTATGCTTAAACTCAACCGCGCCGAGATAAGCAGGGAGTTTTTTTTGTGTGCCGTGATAAAACTCCACACCCAAAACACAAACCCTTCTGCCCTGTATCAACCCGTCAATGAAGAAACAAAGCAGTTTCTCGATAGTTTTTTATCACCCAACAAAGGAATCTGGTACAGCATCAACAATAATCATATCGCACTGGCACTTTGGGAAGCACAAGAAAAAAAAATTGAAAACCATCTTTTTTCCATAAAAAAGGAAATTGGCAGGACCGCTCAGGTCACAGTATCTGCAGGGGCATGCTGGTCCTTTACTGCGCTGCAACCGGAAAAGGGTCCATTTTCAAGAAAGGCGACATTTCACAATGCCGTAAAAGCCCTGGACCACGGGGCGTTTTATGGACCGGGCAGCCTGACCTTTTTTGATGCAGTCTCTTTGAATATCAGCGGAGACCGGCTGTATCAGCTGGGAAAAATAAAGGAAGCAGCCCTGGAGTATAAAAAAGGGCTTGATATTGACAGTGAGAACACCAATCTGTTAAACAGTCAGGGCGTTTGTTTTGCATTGATGAACCAGCTTGAACCAGCTCTAAAAGCCTTTGAAAAAGCCATTAGAATAAATCCCAATGAGGTAATGGCGGTGTACAATGCCGGGCTGGTATGCGTGGTGACGAATCAGATTTCAAAAGGATTGAAATATCTTCAGACAGCAAGCAGACTGAACAGTCAGATCTATGAAATTGAACTGACTGCCGGCAGAATCTTTACCCGGGAAAAACTTTTTGATGAGGCAGAAATTCATATCAACAGGGCAGCCCGTCTGAGACCTGATCTGTCATCTCCTTACAGGACCCTGGGGGATCTTTTTATGGCCATGGAAAAAGTTGACAGGGCTGAAGCTGAGTATAAAAAAGCGGTTAAACTCAACCCTTCTGATGCAGGTGCCCTGTCTGGACTGGCCAGGGCCTTTGAAATCCAGAACAGCAATCTTGACATTGCCTTAACCTTTGCCCTGGAAAGTGTTGAACTGGAACCAGACAACCCGGATTTTCATCAGGGTCTGGGCCGTATCTATGCTAAACTGAAAAAAAACGATCTTGCCGAAGAAGCGTTTGATAAGACAGAACAATTAAAATCAACCAGTGTTTCAGAGGAAAATAATGAGACAATCCATTCTTGAAAGCCTTGAGACCAGTATTTCAGTCAAACAGAATTTTATAAAAAACAATCTTGATTTAATTGAAAAGGGTGCCAGATGTCTGGCAAAAACTTTTAAAAAGGGAAACAAGGTTTTAATCTTCGGCAACGGCGGCAGTGCTGCCGATGCCCAGCACCTGGCTGCGGAATTTATAAACAGATTTCAGATGGAACGTCCTCCCCTTGCCGCCCTGGCATTAACAGTGGACTCATCGGTTTTAACGAGCATAAGCAATGATTACAGCTTTGATGATATCTTTCAAAAACAGATCCAGGGCCTTGGCAGAAAAGGCGATCTTGCTCTGGGCATTTCCACCAGCGGAAATTCCTTGAATGTAATCCAGGGGCTCAGGTCGGCAAAATCCATGGGACTTATCACAATGGGCTTTTCCGGGAGCAGCGGTAAAGTAAAGGACATGGTTGATTATGCGTATTGCGTGGATTCCGGCACAACTGCGAGAATTCAGGAAAGCCATATTTTTTTGGCCCATATTTTGTGCGATCTGACAGAAAGGACTCTTTTTAATGAATAAACCTGTTTACCCCCTGGATCTTTCACAGATAACCACCTATTCTGTAAAGGATAGAAAGAGCAGGGTCACTATATCTGATTTTGCAGCACCCTGGACCCCGGGACAATCCTTTGCCAGCTTTCTTCAAACCCTTTCAAAAATTCTGGCGGCAGATGATCTCATGGCTGTTATAGCCGCTCTGGCTGAAGCTGCCCAAAACAGAAAAGAGATCTGTTTTGCCATGGGGGCCCATGTCATAAAGGTGGGATTGAATCCTGTGGTGATTGATCTGATGAAAAGAAATATTCTAACCATGGTCTCAATGAACGGGGCGGGTATTATTCATGACCTTGAGGTCGCGATGAGTGGAAAGACATCTGAAGATGTTGCAGATTCCCTGGGCAGCGGGTCTTTTGGCATGGCAGAAGAAACCTCGGTTTTCCTTGCCAGAGCAATTAGGAACAGCGCCCGGGACAAAAAGGGGCTTGGCAGGGCAGTGGGTGAGCTCATCCTGGCGGAAGAACTTCCCTATAGAAATCTGAGTCTGACAGCTGCCGGTGCAGAACTTAACATCCCTGTTACTGTCCATGTGGCCGTGGGAACAGATATCATTCACATGCATCCTGATTTTGATGCCGGGGCCTGCGGGGCGGCCTCCCATCTGGATTTCAGAATTTTTGCCGCCAAAATTGCAACCCTTGAAAAAGGGGTATTTATCAATGCCGGCTCTGCTGTCATTCTGCCTGAAATCTTTTTAAAAGCCTTAAGCCTTGTTAGAAACCTCGGGTTTACACCGGACTGCTTCACCACAGTGAACCTTGATTTTATCCGTCATTACAGACCCATGACCAATGTGGTCAACCGACCAACCATGAAAGGCGGAAAGGGCTATTGTATTATCGGCCACCATGAAATTTTAATCCCCCTGATTGCCGCAGGTCTATTGGAAAAATTCAGGGACTTGCCAAAACCAGATAAAAAAGATAATATCCCCTGATGATCAGATATACGACGGGGCTTTAGAAACGGCACGGCCGGCCCATGACCATCAAGTATCAGTCCATTATAATTGATTAACATATACACATAACAACCAAAGGAAATAAAATGCCCATATATGAATTTAAATGCAATGACTGCAACAGCCATTTTGAAGTACTGCTCCTCGGAGATGAAAGCGGTGTATGTCCGTCATGCCAGGGGAAAAGCCTGACCCGTTTGATTTCCAGATGCGGTTTTGTCAGCAAAATATCTGGTGGTGACGGGGCAGATAATGCGTCCCGGTCCAGCAGTTTTTCATCTGCATGCAGCGGCTGTACCGCTTCCAATTGTTCCTCATGCACCAGCGGCTCCTGATATGAAAGAAAGAATCTGCATCGGAACCAGGGGAAGCCAGCTTGCACTGTGGCAGACCAACTGGGTTAAGTCTGAAATTCACCGCAGTTTTCCTCAGCTCAAAATTGATATTGCTGTGATCAAAACTACAGGTGACAGGATCGTGGACCGCCCCCTGGCCATGGTGGGAGGGAAAGGTCTTTTTGTCAAGGAAATTGAAACAGCACTTTTCAATACAGAGATTGATCTTGCCGTTCACAGTATGAAAGACATGCCCGGCGACCTGCCTGAAGGTCTTGAAATCGGTGCTGTGCCTGTCAGGGAAAACCCTTTTGATGTCCTTATTTCAAGGAAGAACACTTCCCTTGAAAATCTGGCTTCTGGTTCAAAAATAGGCACCAGCAGCCTGAGGCGGGCCTCCCAGATCAAAATTGTCCGTCCGGATCTTATAACTGAATCCATCCGGGGAAACCTTGATACCCGTTTAAACAAATTGTCTTCAGGGGAATATGATGCTATTCTGCTTGCAGCAGCCGGGCTGAACAGACTTGGCAAGGGAGACCGGATTTCCCAGTGCTTTAATGAAAAAACCATGGTGCCTGCCTGCGGACAGGGAGCCCTTTGTATTGAAACAAGGGAAAACGACCATGCACTTGCTCCTGTTCTGGAATCACTTGATCATCAGGAAACCCGTATTACCGTAACCGGGGAAAGGGCTTTTCTGAAAAAACTTGAGGGCTCCTGCCACATTCCAGTGGCCTGTTTCGGGAAAATCGAAAGCACCCGATTGATTCTGACCGGTCTGGTTGCCTCGGAAAACGGCAGGGAAGTTGTTAGGGAAACCCTTACAGGGGATACTTCCCAGGCTGAAAAAGCTGGGATTCAACTTGCACAACGGCTTCTTGACAAAGGAGCCAGGCAAATACTTGAGAATCTGGATATTTAAATGAATACAAAAAACGGTAAAGTATACCTTGTCGGTGCAGGCCCTGGGGATCCGGGACTGCTCACCATAAAGGGAAAGGAATGTATCAGACAGGCAGATGTGGTTGTATATGATTATCTGGCCTCTCCGTCTCTGCTGAAATATGCAGATGAAAAGGCTGAAATTATCTATGCAGGCAAGCAGGGGGGCAGCCATACCATGACCCAGGATCAGATCAATGCCCTTCTTGCAGAAAAGGCAGCCCAGGGGTTTACCGTGACCCGGCTAAAGGGAGGCGACCCCTTTATATTCGGCCGGGGAGGTGAAGAAGTGGAAGCCCTTATCCAGTATCATTCCCAAAACCATAATGATCTTGATCCCGTTGATTTTGAAATTGTACCAGGGGTTACCTCTGCCATTGCTGCACCGGCATATGCAGGAATTCCGCTGACCCACAGGGAGCACACATCTTCGGTGTCCTTTATAACCGGACATGAAGATCCTTCCAGGGAAACCTCCCGTGTCAAATGGAAATCCTTTGCACAGAGCAGCAGCACCCTTGTCTTTTTGATGGGAGTAAAAAATCTGCCTTTTATAGTGGAAAACCTGGTAAAAAACGGAAAATCTCCTGACACCCCTGCAGCTCTGGTAAGGTGGGGCACCACACCCCGTCAGAAAACAATTACAGGGACCCTTTCCAATATTGTTGAAAAAGTTGAAACTGCGAATCTTAAACCCCCAGCCGTGATAATCGTCGGTTCTGTGGTATCCCTGCGCCAAAAAATGAAATGGTTTGAGAAAAAGCCTCTGCTTGGAAAATCAATTGTTGTCACCCGGGCCAGAAGCCAGGCCAGCGATCTTGTAACCCGGCTTGAAGCCCTGGGTGCGAGCTGCCTTGAGGCCCCGTCTATCGACATTGCAGTACCGGACGACAACACCCCTCTGGAAAACAGCATTCACAGTATAAAAGATTACCACTGGCTGATTTTTACCAGTGTAAACGGCGTGTATTTTTTCTTTAAGACTTTGTTTGCCCTGGAAAAGGATGTCAGAGTCCTCGGGCACTTGAAGCTGGCCTGCATCGGGCCGGCAACCGCAAAAAAGCTTGAGTCCTACGGCCTGATCTGCGATATTCTGCCGGAAACCTACAGAGCAGAATCTGTTGTAAAGGCCTTTTGCAGTGAAGATCTTAAAAACAAAAAAATTCTTCTGCCCAGAGCCCGGGAAGCACGCTCTGTACTCCCTGTGGAACTTAAAAAAATGGGGGCTGATATATCCGATATTGCTGCCTATAAAACTGTACAGGCATCAGATAATCAAGATATCCTTTTAAAAGCCCTTGAAAATAAAGAAATAGATATGGTGACCTTTACAAGTTCATCTACAGTTAAAAATTTTATTCACCTGCTGCCCCAAAAAAACCTTAAGGATCTAATATCCAATGTCACTTTTGCATCCATTGGTCCAATCACCACAGAAACAGCAGAGCAACTCGGTATCCCCATTCATATTTTTGCAGATACATACACCATTCCAGGTCTTGTTTCAGCCATACAGGATCACGCAGTGAATGCCTGCATAAATCGTCAGACTTTTGATTAAGGAGATTATCAGGACATGACATTTTTACATCCCGGGCAGATCACTGAAACCCCATTTCCACAAAACATTGATAAAATTGGCAGGCAGATAAATTACCTTCGCATTTCCGTCACAGATCGATGCAACCTTGCATGTATGTACTGCGTTCCCAGAAAAAATATACCTAAGCTGTCCCATAAAAAAATAGCCAGATATGAAGAACTGATCAAAATCGTCAACCTGGCTGCGGATATCGGTATTAACAAGGTGCGTATCACAGGCGGGGAACCTCTGGTAAGAAAGGGTATCTTTACTTTTATTAAAAAACTCCAGGATATTAAGAAAATCAAGGATATTGCACTGACCACCAATGGGGTTCTGCTGAAAAAACAAAAAATCAATTTAAAAAATTCAGGAATCAAGCGGCTCAATATAAGCCTGGACACCCTGGACCCGGAAAAATTTGAATTCATAACCGGTAAAAACTATTTTGAACAGGTCTGGCAGGGAATTATGACCGCCTATGACATGGGCATTTCACCCATTAAGCTGAACTGCGTTGTTATGAAGCATATAAACGGCCGGGAAATTATTGACCTTGCCGCGCTTTCTCTTAAGTATCCCTTCCATATCCGGTTCATAGAGTATATGCCCATGGGCAATTCAGCTGTGGATCATAGTCAGCAGATGCTTATTCCGGAAATCAAGGAAGTTCTTGACAGTAAATTCAGCCCCCTGGTCCCGGTTCAAAAAACAGTTTTTGATGGCCCTGCCAGGCGGTTCAGGATCAGAAATGCGCCAGGAGAAATCGGGTTTATCTCATCAGGTTGCGGAGCAGTTCCAGGCGCTTGCGAATTTGATTCGTGTCGATGGCATTTGTCTTAGAAGGGGGCCCAACAATCTGTTCAAAGGTATCTAGAAAGCGAGCGGCAAACGAAGGGTGGTTGCGGACAACAGTGATGTTTTCAGCGTTTTCGCGGGCGCGACGGGTCCAGTTATAGGAACCTGTGATAACCGTTGAATGATCGATCACGCAGAATTTATGGTGCATAAGGGATTCGCGGTGACCTCCGGAGCGTACACGATGGATCTCCCCGCCCAAGTCAATCAACGAATCAAAGGCAGGTGCTTTTGGTGGGCGGTTGATATCGTCGTCAGTGATGGCGACCCTTATGGAAATACCATGAGACGCACGTCGAAGCAGTGCGTTCAGGATCTCCCGATCCGTAAACCAAGCGACAGCGGAATCTATGGAGGTTTCGGCGGAGTGAATTTCCCGAAGGAGTACCTCATGTATGTCGTCAAAGTATGCTGTAATCTCGGGCTCCACAGAATGTCCTTATATATCAGGATATGAATTCAAAAAGTTTTCATAAAATATCGCTTTCGATTTCGCGGGATTCCCCTCGGCCTCGGCCATCTCGGGGACAGTGAGGTTCATCGGTGGTGCCAGCTTG
>JAWOEJ010000153.1:0-43011 GCA_046482845.1 Desulfobacteraceae bacterium
CACATAGGGCAGTTGAACCGATACTGTCCTATGTGCCACCGGATGAATACCGGCATCAGCCGGAAAACCAACCTGGCAAGGTGCTTTGACTGCAAAAAAAACTACAATACAATTGACCTTGTAAAAGAAATCATGGGGTTGGGCTTCCTGGAAAGCGCGGCCTACCTGGAAAAAATCAAAGAACAAATGTCGGCCGAAACCCACCAGAAGTACCCTCCCGAAAAAATGACCCGCCAAAAGGATATGGTTCATATTGGAGACGTGTTCAAATCGCTGGCATCTTCTTCTCCTGAAAAGGCATCCTCAAGCCGGGCCCTCCGGCAGGAGAGTCAAGCCATATCCGATCTCCAAAAACGGGTATGTGACTTGGAAATCTGTATAAAATCTCTATCTGAAAAAATTGCATTCCTGGAACGTCAATAGTTGATCGCCTGCAGGGTAGCAAGGCAGAGCTGCAGGGTCTTGATTTAAATTTTTTGGCGGGATAGCTGCCTGCTTTTGTGAGCCAACGTGTCAATTTATCTCAGCAAAACTGTATCAATTTATCTCAGCACCATAGCATATTTTGTCAAGATCTTGTTAATCAATAATACCCTCCTTGAATAAACAACATTCGGGTTTAATTCCGACGGCTTGGTTTGAAAAAAGCACCATCAACAAAACAATCAAAATACTAAAAAAATTATTTTTCATAAAACTTTTGACACTACCGTATAAATGATTCACGTTTCAAAAAAAGTCCAAACTTTCTTTGATCGAAAGAATGGGCTTTGCATATTGCCTTTTCCACGGGCAACCCAGTTATCCATTTATACTGCTGGGCCGGAGATTTTGCGTCTTACTCTCTCAAGAGAGTTTGCCTTTTTCACTACTTAATTGTCAAGCAACTTTGGTGCCAGAAATCTTAAGACGAAAATTCCATTATTTCAATATGCGAAAGTTATATCATTTCAATATGCTATGAATATTCTTAAATATTGTAGTATTTCCACTTGTAACATTTTTTTGCTATTGTGAAATCAAAAATTGTCAACTTAGCTGAACCTATAGAAAGCCTTTTTGAAAGTATATCTCAAAAAAAATAATGAAGTGTCTTTATACGGATGGTATGAAAAATCTGGAAATTTTACTGATTGAACAAAATTTATTAAAATGCTATGAAATTGTGCTTTAAAATTATTATCCGCTTATTGAGTATTCAAAGCCCGATTTTATCAAGGAGAACAGAACAAATCAGAACAGAAAGCCCATTAAAATTCCAGCTAAATAAAACTTTCTGGCACCCGATCGCCCTACCGTCCAATAAAAGCCCATTTTAAGCCAATCTATCGTGGCCACCCCTGGCACAAGCCGAATTATTCATAGACGATTGAAAACCCCAAAACTGGCTTTTCTGGTCAGCTGAAATGAGTTTGGACGATGTGGACGATGGTTTTTTGAAAAATTTCTCCGGATATGAGTCCTGAAATTTATATCCTTGATGGTGGTTGTGCCCAATGTAAGTCCTGAAGCGGATGGATGTATAGATTATACAAGTGAACGCTGGACAGCGTTTTCAGTTTTCCCACCTACTGGAAGAAGAAAAGAACTCTTTTTATTACAGGAATCCCAGGGTTTGATTTAAATACATTGTGGGGTCGGCTTCCCTCAAAACTCTTTTTGATAATCAGATTTTCTCTGTTCAGAAAATGTCGTGAATACAACAGGTATTGTTAATAAATTTATCCCATGTGATTTTTTGCATAGGATAATCATCATTGAGCAGGAAAAATTGGTAACGCCATTTTAAACCGCAGTTTTAGGAGTAAAGTGGAGAAAACCTTCAGGTTGAAACGGTTGATAATCTTGTTCATTAAGCAGATATAAGTTGAGGACGTCTTGCGGGGATACCAAAAAGCATTCCTTCAATACTTATATCCTCATCAATGTCAGGCCAGTGAACACCTTGCCCAGTGCCAATTATTTCGTAATTTTGACGCTGTTTCGGAGTTGCGTCCGACAACCTCCAAGACCAAGCCAATGGGACACTTATTCTTCGACCGTCAGAAAGAAAGCCAGTTATCTCACTGTCCGTTATTTCTATGTCAGTCAATCTTGGTTCTGTAATTTCAACCGCAGTGCTCATGCCATGCCTCCAATATTATTGTCATATTCGATTGAATTTTTTTTCTGATTAAATTCAATTCTGTTGGAGAAAATCCATTGTTCTTGCCCAAAACAAGAGGATTTAACCAAAATTTGCATACTGCCTTATCTCTTTGAACGTGAACATGCATTGGTTCATTGCAGTCAAAGCTGTAAAAAAATAAACGATATGGACCTGGAATGCTTTTAACTGTTGGCATTTTCTTTTGTTCTCATCTTTGTTTCCAGATCATTATACTGATATTTGGTCATTATTGAAATGGTATAAACAAAACCAAGCCTGAATTTTCCAATTGAAAATCATCTATAATCTTGCAACCATCATTTCTAAACAAATCGACCATATCAGGTTTTGAATTCTTGCATTAACCTTGACTTTTGGGAAACTCAACATTTGTAAAGGTATCTTTGAGTTTTTCCCATTCCTTTCTCACAACCCATACTATAAGATCTTCAACAAAACAAGGATTTTTCCAAGCTATTGTATCAGCCAACCCTTATTCAAGAAATCCCTCCTTTCAGATAAAAACCAAGGCAAAGCCTGAGCCCTGCCAAGAAAGGATACAGATTAAATTTGGAGAAGCCAGCTACAAAAATAATCCTTCCAATTCAATTCATATCTTCCCGATAAACCCTATGTCAAGAAATTAAAAATTTCTTCCTCGTCTTGATGGATTTCACATATCCAAAACAAACTTTCCATATATGGAAACTTCTAAGCCTATTAGAGCATTCACCAAATCCACAAAATACTATCATTTTTGAATATCCAGTTTGACACAACATTTCAATAAATCTTAACTTTCAAAGGAGGTCGTCATGAATTACAGCAAAAACAATAAAGGGTACAACCTGACCACAGAGCCAATTCGTAAAACCAAAGACATCAGGGCCATTTCCAGGATGCTGAAAGCCAAGGGGCACATATCCAGCCAGACGGTGGGAAAGATGGTCCGCTCCTGGGTTGAAGCCATCAACTTGAAAGGGCAGTATGGAACCCATACCTTGCGGAAGACCTTTGGCTATCAACACCGGGTGGCATTCGGTGCTGGCTACGAGATTTTATGTAAGCGGTATAATCACAGCAGTACTGCCATAACCATGCGGTATCTGGGCATAGAAGACCGAGATGTGTGTGATTTGCTGATGAATGAGGTGGGATAACGGTGTTTTTTACGCCTAACAATCTTGACAAAGGCAGATTTAGTGCTTAATTTTTTTTGAAGTTAGAAGGTTGAAATCCCAGAAAGAACAACCCAGTGTCGGAACCTAAAATAGGGTTCGGGACCTTTCAAAAAATAAAATCAATGATGTTCCAATGGTGAGCATCAACCAGGACAAGCAACCCTTGTTCACAAGATAAAGACAGGCCACCGTGTCTGTCACAGGTTCGGAAGTGCGGTTGTATAGGTTTACAATCTGCCAGGATTAAGGTGTTTTTAGCACCCACAATCCGCCGACTGAAATTTTTTAATCTTGTGGTCAGGGGTTTTTTGTTTTTATGCCCTTCCTCAAACTCCACACCCGAGCTCCCATCTCGTTAAACTGGGCGGAGAAGAAAACTCCACAACCCTGCCACTGGAGCAGGCAAATTGAAAAAATGTGGAGAGTTGTGAATGACAGACAAAGATAAAAAACCAATACCAAAATCATTATTGACGTCATCAGATGAAGATGCACAACATTTAATCGAGAAAATGATAATCGAACTGATCGTTTCAATCCTTAAAAACAAAGCAGAAGAAAGCCAGGAGGATTAATCCCAAACCAGGTCATCCAATTTAATAAATGTAGGAGGACCCTAATCAAGGAGTTGAAAAAATGAATAAAGACGAAGCCTATACAGGAATAGCCATTTATGTAAGGTCCAGCAAGGACAGACATGATGTTTCCTGTGAAGCACAAAGGACAGAACTTGAACAGTATGCCTCATCTCAAGGGTACACCAAAATATACATCTTTGAAGACAAGGCACTTTCATCCACCAGGGATATCAGACCACAGTTTGATGAAATGATAATCGAGGCAACATCCCCTAACCCTGCATTTAAGAAAATCCTGTGTAAAGACACCAGCAGGTTCGGGCGAAAAAGCACCGAAAATAATGTGTTGCTGTGGAAATTGAGAAAAAAACATGACATAGAGGTGATTTTCAAAGACATGCCCCATACAGGCAACTACATGGATGAGGCATTCGAGCAAATTATGTCCGCCATGGATTACATCCATTCACAGCAAAGCAAGGTGAAAGGTGTCGCCAGTATGAAGCAGAACATTAGAAAGGGATACAGAGCAGGCGGAAAGGCTCCCTATGGCTATAAACTCGAAGAAATTACCCTCGGGGAACATAGAAACGGGGACACCATCACAAAGACAAAACTGGCATTAGACCCTGAAACAGCCCCCTATGCAAAGGAATACTTTGAAAGACGAGCCAGGCATGAACCCAGGAGGGCTATTTTAGAGGATTTCCACAAAAGAGGCATCCCAACACCCAGCGGATCTACAAGATGGGCAATATCGACTGCTAAATCGATGGAGGACAACATTGAAACCTACCAGGGACACACCGTTTTCAACAGGCATAATGAACGGCTGAAAAAAAACGGTAAACCAGACGGATACAAGGGTGGTAAAAAATGGCGGGACCGTGAGGAATGGGTCATCACCAAAAACACCCACGAGCCCCTTATCAGTGAAAAGGATGCTGTGGTCATTAAAGACAACAAGGAAAAGGGACTGAGGGACAGCCCATACAATAAAAAGACCTATCCTCTTGCTGGCATCCTGAAATGTGGTGTCTGTAATTCCAATTTTACTGGAGACAGCGGTTATTACAGGTGCAATTCCAAAAGTGTCATCGGAAAACGGTGTATCAACAACAGTATAGCACAGGAAATGATTGAACAGGCACTGACATCATTATTAACGGGGGTCGTGTTAAAGTTTAAAAACCTGGACCAGATTATTGAAAAAATAAACAAGCGGTGTGCTACGGTGGATACATCCAGGCTCCCTGCCCTGGAAAAACAATTGCACGAACTGACCGCCCAGAGAAAGAAACTGATTTCCCTCCACCTTAAAGACCTCATTGATGAAAATGAACTGAATACGGAACTTGGGACCCTGACAGAACGGAAGAATGACCTTGAAGAGGCAATTAAAAAGGTTGAGGCAGAAAATCAAGCAAACAACATATCAAAAGATGACATCAGGAAGGCCATAGCAAACCTGTCCCAGGAAATAAAATATGCATCCCCTGATACCCTTCGGATGGTGTTTAATAATCTGTTCAGGGAAATCAAAATAACCCCCAAAACAAAAAAATCGAAAGGACCTTGGAGCAGGTGGTTGCTACTCAAAGGCATCTCGATTTCTTTTACTGGGGTAAAAATGGCGTCCCCAAGGGGATTCGAACCCCTGTCGCCGGCGTGAAAGGCCGGTGTCCTGGACCGGGCTAGACGATGGGGACGCTGGTTGTTTCTGTGGTGGGCCGTGTTGGGCTCGAACCAACGACTCTCTCCTTAAAAGGGAGATACTCTGCCAACTGAGTTAACGGCCCTCAAAAACAAAGCATATTTATACTTTCCTGAGCTTTTTGTCAACTTTTTTTTTATAAAATTCTATTTTTTCCAGAACTCGGGTACAAACAGGATGATAAAGGTATAGATTTCAAGCCGTCCCAGAAGCATGCACAGGGTCAGCACCCATTTTACCGCCTGGGGGATATGGGCAAAATTTTCCGCAGGACCCACTGTGCCGAATCCCGGTCCGATATTTCCGATGCAGGATGCAACAGAAGCAAAGGCCGTCACCATATCCACACCCAAAAGCGACACAACAATACTGAAAAAAACAAACAGGCCAATATAAATGGCAAGAAATCCCATGATGCTTTTTAAAACAGCCTCGGGCACGGCACTGTTGTTGATCTTTACCGAGGACACACTTCTTGGGTGCACCAGGGTAAACAATTCCCTGTAGCAGTATTTAAAGGCAACCATGATTCTGGCGCATTTCATGCCGCCTCCGGTTGAGCCGGCTGATGCCCCGATAAACATGCAGATAAAAATAATCACCTGGCTGGCCCCGGGCCACATTTCATAGTCTGCTGTGGCATACCCTGTTGTAGTAACAATGGAGACCACCTGAAAGAGAGCGTACCTGAAGGCGTCTGAACCGCTTCCATAGACAGAACCGTAAAGACTGACGCTTACAATCAGGGTCAGCACCATAAGGAGAAAAAGAAAAAACCGGCATTCTGAATCCCGCCAGAATATCAGGGTTCTTCCCCTGAGCAGCTGATAGTGAAGGGAAAAATTAATACCTGCCATCACCATAAAAAAAACAATGGTATATTCTATATATGGACTGTTAAAATGTGCAATTGAGGCGTTTTTGGTGGAAAACCCCCCGGTGGGCATGGTGGTGAAGGCATGACAGAGGGCATCATACAGATCCATCCCGCCTGCCAGCAGAAAAATAACCTCAAACAGGGAAATCGAGGCATACACATACCATAAAATTTTGGCAGACTCACTGAGCCGGGGGGCCAGTTTGTCTGGCACAGGACTTGGCACCTCTGCCTTGAAAAGCTGCATCCCGCCCACACCCAGATAGGGCAGAATGGCAAGGGAAAGCACAATGATACCCATCCCGCCCAGCCATTGAATAAAGCTGCGCCAAAAGAGAAGGCTTTTGGAGACCCCCTGGATATTGGTTAAAACAGAAGAGCCTGTGGTGGTAAACCCGGAGACGGACTCAAAAAATGCATCCGTAAAAAAAGGCATGGCCCCGCCCGTATAAAAAGGGAGTGCTCCGAAAAACCCGATGGCCGTCCACCCCAGAGCAACAATGGCCATGGCTTCCCTCTGGGAAATATAATCAATGGTGGGCCGCCTTGAGCTGAAAATCAGGATAATACCTGATAAAATCGTGATCCCCATGGAATACAGAAACGCAGACAGGCTCTGATCTTTAAACCAGAGGCTGCAGATCAGCGGAAAAGTCATAACCAGGCCGAGGAAGACAATAAGAACCCCGATAATATTGATAAGATAATTCCAGCGCATTTAAAAAAACTCCAGCTTCACAGTCAACAGCTTTTCAAGTTTTTTCATTGCCTCCCTTTTGGCAAACAAAATAATCCGGTCACCCGGACTTACAATGCTTTCCCCTGTGGGAATAATGATTTCCTCCTCCCGTATGATACAGACAAGGATTGCCCCTTTGGGGAAAAAAATCTTTTTAAGGGGTTTTCCTGTGATACCTGATGTTTCAAGGGCAACCGCTTCAATCACCTCGGCCTCTTCACCGCGGATGGTGATGGCAGACAGGATTTTCCCTTTTCTTACCTCCTGAAGAATGGAGCTGATGGCCGACAGTCTTGGACTGACCACCCTTTGCAGCCCTATGGCGGTCATCAGCGGAAAATAGCTGAACTTGCTGACCTTGGTGATGGTACCTTCCACACCTAAATTTTTGGCCAGCAGGGAAATCAGGATATTGGTTTCCTCATCATCTGTTACCGCAATCATCAGATCAACATCTGCAATATTTTCCTCAACAAGGAGTTTTTTATCTGACGCGTCCCCGTGGAGTACAACAGCCTTGTTCATTTTTTCAGCCAGAGCGGTGCACCGTTCATGGCTGCGCTCCACAATTTTCACCTGAATGGCATTTTTTTCCAGCAGAACTGCGAGACGTTCACCCACACGCCCGCCACCGGCAATAACGACGCGCTTAACAGGCTTTATATTTTTATCAAAAAGACGGACCGTTTCAGACAATTTGTTTTTCTCGCTGATAAAATAAACCAGATCTCCGGATTTCAAGTGGTTGTGGCCCCTTGGCACAATGAGGTCCTCTCCCCTTATAATTGCAGCAATAAGGGGTCTTGCACTGCCGAACATGGCATCAAAATCAGAGAGCATGACCCCGGCCATGGGTGAGGAATGATCCAGGCGCAGCCCCACAAAATTAACCCTGCCCTGGACAAGTGCCCCCATATCCACGGCGCCAGGCACTTTCATCAGCCGGTAAATGGTTTTCACCACCTCTATTTCAGGATTGATGATGGAATCAATATTGGGAGCCTGATTTTTCAAAATTTCATGATATCCGTCAAAATCCCCATGGCGTATTCTGGCCAGTTTTTTAGTTGCCGGCGACAGCATATTGGCTGCCAGACATGCCACCAGATTGACATCATCGCTGTCTGTTACTGCCAGAAGGATCTCTGCATCCTTAATTCCGGCTTTTTCAAGCACAACAGGGGAACTGCCCGATGCCACAATGGTCTGTACATCCAGATTTTCAGATACCCGAGTGACAGCATCAACACTTTTATCTATGATAACAACATCTTTATTTTCCGATGCCAAACGGCTTGCAATATGATATCCCACCTCTCCGGCACCAACTATAATAATTTTCAACGCACGGCTCCTGTCAAAATCAATCCTCCGTAAAAAACATAACGCCCGCCAGCCCGATGATCAAGGGCCGGGCATACCGGTTCTAAAGAACTTGAGAAGAACAAGGTCATCAAATTAATAAGGATAAACCATGACTGGATTTACTATAGGACAACGGTTAAGTCAATGATTAGACATCCTCACTCAAGGAGGCTCATGACCTGTTCGGCACTGGTATTGGCCTGGCTGAAAACGAAAGAGCCGGACTGGACCCGGATCCAGTCACTTATCCTGGAATCCACAGTCAGCAGGAATTTTTTTCCTGTTTATAATGACGGTGTCTTTAAAAACTTTGGCAGGAAAAGCTATGGCAGGATAAAAAAAAATAAAACTTATATGGTATAAATTTTGCTTTCACATTAAATTGAGGTTTGATTGACAGAGACTACCTTTAACTAAGGTAATTTTTTCCTCACACGCAAAAGGAGATGAACGTTTTGAAAAACAGAGCCAAAACCAACCCGGGCATCTGCAGTCAATGTGACAAAGTATACGGCTCATGCTGCAAACTTCGAAAAGACAGCAGGGAAGACATGCCTACACCGATTTCAGAACCTGAGATTCAGAAGATTTTAAAAACAGTAACCAACCAATCCAGGGAAGACCTATTTGAAACAAAGAAAAACTCCCCTGTCTTTATCAGTCAAATGGCTGCCCTGTTTCCAGACATGGCCCATTTTCTTGACAAAATTTTTCCACTGAACAAGACCCACTATCAGCTGAAAAGTATCGGCCATGCCTGTATATTTCTTTCTGCCGGGGGCTGCACCCTTCCGGATCACGCAAGACCGTTGTTCTGCAGGATCTATCCTTTCTGGTTTTTTGATGATCAGCCCCAGATTTTTCAGGATCACTGCTGCCTTGCCATCCAGAAATGCAAAACAATTCCCGAACTTCTGCTTTCCCTGGGTACAACATCTGAGAACCTGAGGCAGATCCACCGGCAGATACTTCAATGCTGGGAATTTTACAGCGCCATCTCACAGGTGAAAATAAAGGCTTCGATGTAATATACATTTTAACCCTTTTATCCTTGATTCAAACATCTGATTAAAATATTATCTCTTTATACCCCCCATGTCCTGACGGACACAAGGAAGAATGGGTCGAAGACGCAAAGCCAACAGGAGAGTGCCGCCCCAACACCTGCCTGTCAGCAAGGAGAACGTCGGAGGACTTTTTACCCTGCCAGGCTAAACATCGGCAACCTGCGACCACTAAAAATATAACACTCTTATTCGGCACAAATCCTTTGAAACTGTAACCAGACGGTGAAAAAACATATGCTTTCTGATATTAAGGTGTTAAGTTTATTACCCCTGGGGAGAGAGGAGGGGCTACAATTGCCGGGCTTGAACTGGATCTCCCGATGAGGCTGCTTCCGGGAGCGCATTGAAAAGTCCAGTGAAAAATACGGCAGGCAGCAAAGTGGTCATTCTTTTGGATGAATACGACAAGCTCATAGTGGACAATCTGGACCAGCCTGAAGTGGCCAGACAGGGCCGGGAGGTGCTAAAGGATTTGTACACCACCATCAAGGACAATATTGAAAAATGCTTAAACAAAGGCTATTCTTACAACAGAATCACCTTTATGCCGGCTGAATCTCTTAAGCCCAGGTAATGCTCATATTTGGAAGGAGGCAATAAAATGAATCAGATCTATCAAAATCAGGATCAGATTGATAAAATAGGGCATATCCTTGAACCCTTAATTCGAAGGGTCATACGTGAAGAGTTGTCCAGGATAATAAAATCTGCGCAAATATTCATTCATAAAATAGTCTGCTCAAAAAAAGATTGATAAACTTTTAAAAGCTCCATATCATAATAAAGAAGCAAAACGCATGTCGATAGCGTCAACGCCACCTGGGTTAAAAACTCATAAGGCGGGCTTGCCGGTTTTTATAAATGAAACAACCCTGATTAAAGACAAGGAGGATGTTATGGCTAAAAAAACAGGTGTATTATTATCAGGCTGCGGTGTATTTGACGGTTCAGAAATCCATGAAGCCGTGCTGACCCTGCTGTTTCTGGACAGGGCCGGGGCAGAGATCATCTGCCTGGCGCCGGACATGGACCACTTTGGCGTGATCAACCATTTAACCAGTGAAGCATCAGCGGAAAAAAGAAACGTACTGGTTGAATCGGCCAGGATTGCCAGGGGGGAAATCAAAAATTTAAAGGACGTGTCTGCTGCCGATCTGGATGCGCTGATCCTTCCCGGGGGATTTGGGGCAGCCAAAAACCTGAGTGATTTTGCAGTCAATGGGCCTGATGCAGCCGTACACCCCCAGGTCAGACAGCTTATTTCAGATATGGCTGGTGCAGGTAAACCCGTGGGCGGCATCTGCATTGCTCCGGCCACTTTGACCTGTGCCCTGGCCGATAAAAAACCTGAAGTCACCATAGGAAATGACGTTGATACCGCAGCTGCCATTGAAAAAATGGGAGGTCAGCATGTCAACTGCGCTGTGGATGAGATCCATGTGGATGAAACAAACAAAATCGTTACCACGCCGGCTTATATGCTGGGACCCGGTATCAGGGATGTGGCAGCGGGCATTGAAAAACTGGTGGCAAAAGTCCTGGAACTGGCCTGATTCAAATACTTATTGCTTATTGTTTTAAAGTATTCTATATTGCACAGTTTACAAAATATTTATTTTTGACTTAAAAAAACAGGCAGTACAGAATCAATGAAAAAAAATAAGCAGGCAGCAAAGGAAATCGCAAAAAGAAGGACCTTTGCAATTATCAGTCACCCGGATGCAGGCAAAACTACTTTAACAGAAAAGCTGCTCCTCTTTGGCGGAGCCATCAAACAGGCCGGTGCGGTAAAATCCAGAAAAACTGCAAAAAAGGCCTTAAGTGATTTTCTTGCCATTGAGCAGGAAAGGGGCATCAGTGTATCTTCTTCAGTCATGCGGTTTAATTATAAAGGCTATGAGATAAATCTGCTGGACACCCCGGGGCATGAGGACTTTTCCGAAGACACCTACCGGGTGTTAACGGCTGTGGACTGCGCTGTCATGATCATTGACAATGCAAAAGGGGTGGAGCCCCAGACCAAAAAACTGATGGAAGTCTGCAGAATGCGCAATACTCCCATCATCACCTTTATCAACAAGCTGGACAGAGAAGGTCTGGAGCCCCTTGAAATTTTTGCTGATATTGAAGAAAAGCTGCAGGTCGAATGTACCCCTTTAACCTGGCCCATTGGCATGGGTCAGCGGTTTAAAGGGGTTTATAATTTAAAGAACAAAGAACTGGGCATCTTCTCTCCCGGTTACACCCCAAAGGATGATGACGGTATCATTATCAATGATCTTAATTCAGAGATCCTTGACAGGCAGCTGGACACCATGGCCGATACCCTTCGTGAGGAAATTGAGCTGATCCAGGGGGCAGCAGACCCCTTTGACATGGAATACTTTTTACAGGGCAGTCAGACCCCTGTTTTCTTTGGCAGTGCTATTAATAATTTCGGTGTAAAGGAAATGCTCAACGCCTTTGTTGAAATAGCACCCCCCCCCCAGGCCAGATCCGCTTCAACAAGAATTGTTTCCCCTGATGAAGAGACGTTTTCAGGCTTTACCTTTAAAATCCAGGCCAATATGGACCCGGCCCACAGAGACAGAATCGCCTTTTTCAGAATCTGTTCGGGAAAATTTACAAGGGGAATCAAGGTAAGACACCACAGAAACGGAAAAGACATTTCCCTTTCCAATGCCACCATTTTCATGGCCCAGGAGCGAAGCAATGTATCGGAAGCTTACCCTGGTGATATCATCGGCATTTACAACCACGGCACCATAAAAATCGGGGACACCTTTACAGAAAAGGAACCATTAAAATTCCTCGGCATCCCGAGCTTTGCACCGGAACACTTCAGGCGGGTGATTCTGAAAAACCCCATGAAAACCAAAGCCATGCAGAAGGGACTGCGCCAGCTGGCTGAAGAGGGCACCATCCAGGTGTTCCGCCCCATGACCAACAATGACTATATTCTTGGTGCAGTGGGGGTTCTCCAGTTTGATGTTACCATGACACGGCTGAAAGCTGAATACGCGGTTGACGCGGTGCATGAACCTGTGGATCTGTCTGTGGCCCGGTGGTTCACCTGCAGCAGTTCAGATATCCTGGAGGAATTCAAAAAAAAAAACAGTTCAAGCATTGCTGTTGACTCGGAAGGCTGGCCCACCTATATGACCACAAGCGAATACCAGCTTGGATTCACCCTTGAAAAATGGCCTGACATACAATTTCACAAAACCAGAGAGTTTACCTGATGAAATACCCGGGCCTGCTTTTCATCAGAGCAAAACGTTCAATCACAGAAAACAGAACAACCCGTAACAATAAACAAACACAGATCAGCTTATAAAAAAAGATAAACCACAGCAGATTTATTTAATCTATTTATGTTTTAATATTTTAAAAGGAGATACATATGGGAAACAAGAGAATTTTTAATTTTAACGCAGGACCAGCAGCGCTTCCCCTTTCAGTGCTTGAAAAAATTCAGTCCTCTTTTCTGAATTTCAATAACAGCGGCATGTCCATCACCGAGATCAGCCACAGATCAGCGATCTTTGATGATGTCATCAATGATGCCGTTGCACGGACAAAACGCCTGCTACACCTGGATGACAGGTACCATGTGCTGTTTATCCAGGGCGGCGCCAGCCTTCAGTTTGCCATGATTCCCATGAATTTTCTGGGACAGGGAAAAACAGCCGACTATGTCAATACAGGCACATGGTCCACCAAAGCCATCAAGGAGTGTGAAATCCAGAACAAATCCATTCACATTGCCGGATCTTCCGAAGACAAAAATTTCTGCTATATCCCCCAGACCCTTGACCTGACAGCAGATGCAGCCTATGTCCACATCACGTCCAACAACACCATCAAGGGCACCCAGTGGCAGGATTTTCCGGACACCAGCAATGTCCCGCTGGTGGCTGATATGTCCTCAGATTTCATGAGCCGTCCCGTTGACATGGAAAAATTCGGCCTGATCTATGCCGGTGCCCAGAAAAACATCGGCCCGTCCGGTATCTGCATGGTCATCATAAGGGATGATATGCTTTCCATGGCTGAAAAAAATCTCCCGTCCATGCTGACCTATGACACCTTTGTATCCAAAAACTCCATGTACAACACACCGCCGTGTTTTGGGGTATATACCGTGCAGCTGGTGCTGCAGTGGCTGGAAGAAACCATGGGCGGCCTGGAAAAAATGGATGAATACAATAGAAAAAAGGCATCTCTGCTATACGACTTCATGGACCACATTGATTTTTACACGCCCACAGCTGAAAAAAACAGCCGGTCCTTGATGAATGTCACCTTCAGGCTGCCCACGGAAGACCTGGAAAAGAAATTTATCCAGCAGGCGATGAAAAAAAATCTGGGCGGACTGAAAGGTCACAGATCAGTGGGGGGATGCCGGGCCTCCATATACAATGCCGTTACCCTGGAAGGGGTTGAGGCCCTGGTTGATTTCATGAAATCCTTTGCACAGGAGAATTAAAAATGAAGGTTTTAGTCAGCGATAAGCTTGGACAGGCAGGCATAGATATATTTAAAAATCAGGAAGGCATAGAGGTAGATGTTAAAACCGGCCTGACCCCTGATGAACTCAAGGAAATCATTGGCAGCTACCATGGGCTTGCCATACGCAGTGCAACAAAAGTCACAAAGGAGATCCTGGATGCAGCGGAGAATCTCAAGGTCATCGGCCGGGCCGGGATCGGACTTGACAATGTAGATATTCCCGAAGCCACCAGACGGGGTATCGCCGTCATGAACACTCCCGGGGGCAACACTGTTACCACAGCGGAACATGCCGTTGCCATGATGATGTCCCTGACCCGGAATATCCCCCGGGGCACAGCCACACTCAAGCAGAATCAATGGGCCAAAAAGGAACTCCAGGGAAGGGAGCTGTACAATAAAACCCTTGGAGTTATCGGTTTTGGCAATATCGGTTCCATTGTGGCCAACCGGGCCCAGGGACTTAAAATGGAGGTGATCGTCTATGATCCCAATTTCACCGCAGAAAACATTGAAAAAGCCGGTTATGAAAGTGTTACCCTTGAGGAACTCTACAAAAGATCAGATTATATCACCATTCACGTACCAAAACTTGACAGCACCACCAATCTTTTAAACAAAACCTCCTTTGACATGATGAAGGACGGGGTAATGATTGTCAACTGCGCCAGGGGCGGGATCATTAACGAATCAGACCTGTACGATGCCATTGTATCAAAAAAGGTGGCAGGGGCCGCACTGGACGTATTTGAAACAGAACCGCCCAAAGACAACCCCCTTTTAACCCTTGATCAGGTCATTGCCACCCCCCATCTGGGTGCCTCAACCCTTGAAGCCCAGACCAATGTGGCCGTGGCTGTGGCAAACCAGATCAATGCCTATCTGATCAACAACACCATTATCAATGCAGTGAATGTTCCCTCGGTTACCGGTGATCTGCTGAAAAAACTCAAACCTTTTCTTTATCTCAGTGAAAAAATGGGACTGATGCAGTCCCAGCTGACCAAAGGACCCATTACCGAAATAGCCATTGAATATACCGGGGATTTTAAGGACCTTGATCTGACATCCGTCACCATTGCCGCTGTAAAAGGGGTGCTCACGCCATTTGTCAAATACGAGGTCAATACGGTGAATGCGGCAGCTCTGGCCAATCAGATGGGCATCAAGGTATCTGAGTCCACCAGCCAGGACAGTGAAAACTATATCAATCTGATCAGAATCACTGTAACCTCAAAGGAAGAAACAAACCTGGTGGCAGGCACCATCTTTGGAAAAGACGATGCCAGAATCGTAAGGATTAATAAATTCAGACTGGAAGTGATTCCCAAGGGGCATCTGGGCCTGATTCACAACATAGACAAACCCGGGTCCATCGGCAACATTGGCGACTGCCTGGGAAAACACAATATAAATATTGAAAGAATGATGGTGGGCCGTGAAGGCGACGGAGACAGAAATATTATATTTCTCAGAACTGATATCCCGGTGTCCGATGCAGTTGCAAAAGAGATCAGCGATCTTGACCTTGTCAATTCCATGATCACTTTTGAGCTCTGATACAATCGGGAACCACTGGTCCGGCTGAAATTTCAGGGATTCTGATGTCACTCGATTATCAAGCTTTCCTGTGGAAGAACCGATTAAGAGCAAGCGCTGGGGGCGGTGCTTTTCTAAAAACTTGATCATCGAGTGTCGCAGTCAATACAGTGTTAAAGGCAGAAAACCAAAATGAATATGGTACTTTTGCATGAAAGTGATTTTATCACTCCCAGCAGGGTAAAAATTTCCGGCAGAAGACATGCACATATTGTAAAGGTTCTTTGTGCTGCAAAAGGGGACACCCTGAGGGTCGGCCGGATCAACCATAAAAAGGGAACAGGGGACATCAGGGAAATCAACGGCTCATATCTTGAAATGGACGTGACTCTGGGGGAAAAACCGCCTGCTGCCCTGCCATTGAGTCTTGTTCTGGCGCTTCCCCGCCCTAAAATGTTTAAAAGAATGCTCGGAATGCTGACCTCCCTGGGGGTAAAAAAAATATACCTTGTCAATACATGGCGGGTGGAAAAGCACTTCTGGAAAAGCCCTGCCCTTGAAAAGGACAGGATGATGCATCAGATCATCCTCGGGCTGGAGCAGGCCGGGGACACCTTGATGCCTGAAATTATTGTCAAACGCTTTTTCACCCCCTTTGTCAGGGACGAGCTGCCTGAAATCGCAGACGACAAACTCTGTTTGACGGCCCATCCCCGGTCAGAGTTTTCCTGCCCAAGGAATGTCAAAACAGACACCATGCTTGCCCTGGGCCCGGAAGGGGGATTTATTGATATTGAAATCGCCTCACTGGAAGAAGCGGGCTTTAAGAGTGTCAGTCTGGGGGAGAGGATTTTAAGAACTGAAACTGCCCTTCCAGTTCTCATATCCAGACTGTTTTAACCTGGAAACCCGATAAATCATTTGATTTCACAGACAACCAATTTAAATCCAGATTTAACTGCTTTATATTACAGGATAAAAATAAAGGACCTGCGGTACCATGACAAAAACCAGATTAAGTAAAAAAGATGCGCAGGAACGGCAGCAGGCGTTTGACAGCCTTCCCCTGTCCATCAGACAGCAGCTGGACCCGGAGGAAAAAGAACTTTTTCTCCATGGGGAAACCTGGCCGGACACCCTGTTTGAAAAGCTCAGGGAATTCATAACCCCCCTCTAGTTTTCCATACCGCCAACCCAGAGGCTATTTTCTGAAAAAAACTGTGATATCCTTGACAATCATGTACAGGGCCGGCACATAGAGCAGGGTTAAAAACGTGGCCGCCACCAGGCCGAAACTTATGCTGACTGCCATGGGAATGAGAAACTGGGCCTGAAAGCTTCGCTCAAAAAGAAGCGGGGAAAGGCCGGCAATGGTGGTGAAGGACGTCAGGACAACGGGACGGAAACGGCTCTTTCCGGCTTCAATAACTGCAGAAGAAAATTCGTCTCCGCTGTTTACCCGGGAATTGATAAAATCAATGAGAATCAATGAATCATTTACCACAATACCTGACAGGGCCACGATCCCGAAAATGCTCAGCATGGTAATAACCAGTCCCATGATAAAATGACCGGCAATGGCACCGATGAGCCCGAAGGGAATCGCCATCATGATAATGACCGGCTGAAAATAGGACGCAAACTGGCTGGCAAGAAGCAGAAAAATTCCCATGGCAGCAAAGACAAATCCCTTTTTTAAGCTGTCCAGGGACTCTTTGGACCGTTTGGCCTGTCCCTCAAGGGAAAAAGTGACCCCGGGGTATTTCTTTACCAGGCGTTCAAGAAATCCCCCATTCAGATCCATGACAATTTTACGGGCATTGGCAACATTTTCATCAATATCAGAAATCACAGTAATCACCCTTTTCCTGTCCACCCGGTTGATCACGGAATACCCTGTCTGTTCATGAATGGATGCCACTTCGTCAATGGGAATCTCTCTCCCGTCCCTTGTTCTAATGCGCATTTCCCCAAGGCTTGCCTCCTGACGGCGTTCTTTTTCAGAATACCTCACCATGACCTTGACATCATCCCTGCCCCGCTGAATCCTCAGCACCTCTTCTCCATAGTACGCCTGGCGGATCTGAGCGGCAATATCCCCCATGGTCACGCCCAGGGATTTTGAACCATCTTTTACCCGAACCCGTTTTTCAACCTTTCCAGGGCGAAAATCATCCGTTATATCAAAGGTCCCGGGATAGGTTGCGATTTCATCTTTTAATTCATCGGCAGCCGCCCTAAGCTGGGAAAAATTTTTACCGGCCAGCTGAATTTCTATGGGATTTCCGCCGGGACCGCCTTCAAGGCTTGAAAAGGTAAGTTTTTCAGTACCAGGCAGCTTCCCCACAATAGAGCGCCACCTGGCCAGAACCTCGGTAACCGGCAGGTCAGGTCTGTTTTCCGCTGAAAGTATTTCAATCCATACCTCGCCGCAGTGGCCCCCCTGCTGCCCGATTTTCCAGTCCCTGCGGGGAATTACACCCACAAGGGAAAAAGTGTTCACCAAAAGGTCTTTTTTGTTGTCAACGCGAGGCCTGAAACACGTGTTTAATTGAAATGCACTTTTTTCTATATGCTTAATACTGTTCTCTGTCACCTCAAAAGGGGTGCCCAGAGGATAGCCGATTTCAGCGATCACCCAGTCACTGTCCCCTTTGGGAAAAAAAACAAAGGGAACATGGTCTCCGGCCACAAGCCCGAGACTGATCATAAGAATCCCGATCCCCACGCTCAAGGTCAAATATCTGTTTTCTATGGCATATCTTAAGGCCGGCACATAAATTTTGTGGATAAATCGGGACAGACACCAGTCCACCCGGTTTCTTATCCATGCATGGCATGAAACCAGAATTGTTTTCTCAGACGTCCCTGAAAGGGCATGATCCAGATGGGCCGGAAGAATCACCAACGCTTCAAAAAGGGATACAACCAGAATGGCAATTACCGTCTGGGGCATGATGGCAATAAATCTGCCCATGATTCCCTCAATATGCATCAGGGGGCTAAAGGCAACAATGGTTGTTGTAACCGCCATGACTACGGGCCCCCCAACTTCCTTTAACCCGTCCATCACAGCCTCTTTTGAAGACTTTCCCATGGTGTAGTGGCTGAATATGTTCTCTCCCACAATAATGGCATCATCTACCAGAATCCCCAGGGTCATAATAAACCCGAAAAGAGAGAGCATGTTAATGGATGCACCCATATAATCAAGCACCAGAAACGCCCCCATAAAGGAAATGGGAATACCAGACGCCACCCAGAACGCCAGCTTGAAATTTAAAAACAGGGCCAGCACAATAAACACCAGAAAAAACCCCTGGGCCCCGTTTTTTACAAGAAGGTCAATCCGGTCCTGCACCATTTCGGAAAGATCATACCAGCAGGCCAGAGACACCCCGTCGGGCTGGAAAGATCTGTTGTCTGAAACATATTTTTTAACGGTATCAGCAATGGTAATGGTATCCTGGGTTGAGGTTCTGTTGACCTGGACCAGAGCCGCCGGATACCCGTTGAACCTGGCCTTTATATCTATGTCTTCAAATCCGTCAACCACCGCTGCCACATCTTCAAGCCGGACAATGGTGCCGTCTTCCCGTGTAATAACAGGCAGTTTTTCAAATTCCTCACCCACATACAACTGCCCCTTGGCCCGGACGATAAATTCCTGACCCCTGGCTTTGATATTCCCGCCGGGAAGATCCATGCTTCCGCTTTTTACGGCCACGGCAACCTGATCAAAGGACAGATTGTACTTTTGAAGGGCTTCCTCGGACACGTTCACTGAAATTTCATAGTCCCTTACCCCTACCAGCTCTGCAATGGAAATGGGAGCTGTATCCACAAGGTCATCCCGTATTTTTTCCGCGGTCTTCCTTAAAATATCCTCTGTTGCATCCCCAAAAACCGCCACGGTAATGGCCGGGTTCTGATTTTTTATTTCCTTGATAATTGGTTCTTCTGCTTCATCGGGAAAGGTGTCTATCTGTTCTATCTCAGTGGTGATTTCATCGAGCTTCTCCTGGAGATCAATGCCTGAATCAAACTCCACGGTTATGGATCCATAGCCTTCATGGGAGCTTGAGGTGATTTTTGAAACATCTTCAAGCCCTTTGAGCTGCTCTTCAACCTTTATGCAAATGCCCTCTTCAACATCACCGGGAGAAGCCCCGGGGTATACAATCTGGATATTGATCATATCCACGGCAAACTGAGGAAACATTTCCCGTCTCATGTCAAGAATGGTATACAGGCCGGCAACAATGAGAAAAATCATGACCAGGTTCACGGAAACGCGGTTTTCTACAGACCATTTTCCCAGGGCTTTCATCGGGACTGCCCTTTTTTCTGTATCTTAACTGCCATGCCTTCAACCGCGTCCGGCAGCGGAGAAGTAATAATCATATCCCCTTTTGACAGACCTTTACGCACATACACCCATTCCTTGAAATGCCTGAGGACAGCAACTTTTTTCTTTACCACTTTATTGTTTTCAACCACAGCAAGAATATTTCCCGGCCTTAGAATATGCCGGGGAATGGCGTACAGATTTTCAAAGGTTTTTCCGAAAATCAGACAGGATACAAAATTACCGGGGCGAAGATGTGTTAAAGGACCTGGGCCGTCCTGTGCAGATTCCAATTCTATAACCATGGGCAGCATCCGTGTTCTGTCATCAATTCTGGCATGAACCCGGGAAATTTTTCCATACCAGATTTGATTTTCGTCTCCCCCGCTGATCTTTACCTCAGCCTTTGGGAGATCACCTCTTTGAAACACAGGGGAAATCCACTTCATATTTTCCAAAGGGATTCTGACATTTACATCCAGCATATCTCTGGCGTACATTTCGCCGATGATTTGACCTGCATGTATATATTCCCCTTTTTCTACCTGGCTCTCCAGGACATACCCGTCAAAGTCGGCAAGGATCCGGCTTTTTTCCAGGGCCAGATCTGCCCTGGCAAGCCTTGTTTTCTCCATTTCAAGGGAGGCACGAAGCTCTTCCATGGCTGCATCTGTGACTGCCAGTCGGTTTTTTAAATCCTGTAGTTTGATCTGACTTTGAATCTTTCGCTGCAATGCCAGATCCACACTGTTTTTTGTTGCAAAGTCTTCTTTTTTCAATGTTTCAAACCGATTAAGTTCAGTTTGAGACAACCTGAAATCCATATTGGCCAGTTCAATATTGGCTTTTAAATTTAAAATCTCCTGTTCCAGTCTTGCCATTTCTGCTTTAACACGGTCTATGGCTGCCATCCCGGCCCTTTTATCCAGGGCATAGGTCCTGGGATCGATCTTTAAAACAACTTCACCGGCTTTGATCAGCCTGCCGGCTTTAAAATCAGGATGGAGAAAAACGATCCTGCCGGACACCTCTGCTGAAATTTTCAAAGGAAATCTTGGCACCACAGTGCCGTAGGCTTCAATTTTCATCACTTCTGTTTCAGGGGCTGCAGGCATGACCTCGACCACCGGCCGGACAGGAGCCCTGTCTTTTTTTTCCGGCTCAGGCTTATTGATATAGATAAAAAAGGCGATGGTGCCCGCCAGCATCAGAACACCAAAACTTCGAAACCCTTTAAACAGGAGTTTTTTTTTCATAGCACCTTCCGCTTTGAGGGGGAAACCCTGTTTCAATCATTGCTTGAAACACATAAACATTGTTTACTTACATCCTGTTTAAAAAAAAATCAAGGATGAGATAAGTATTTCCAAAGGGCTGAAAAAAGAATACCCTTTACTGACTGAATAAGGGTATGATAGATTTAAAATAAAGTAATCAAAACCTTTTTGAATGCGCTTTTCTGTTATGGCGCTTTATTGTAAAATCTGCTCTTTAAGAAAAAAGGAGGTTATGATGAAACTTGATAAAATATTAAATCCAGTGGACGGATCTGAACATTCTTTTCGTGCAACAGAATATGCTGTGGATCTTGCCAGGATGACAAATTCCTCTATTGTACTGCTTCACTGCCACAGAAAATTTCCTGTAATTCTGGCAGAACCCCATTTTCAGAATGCCATCAACGCCATTTTAAAAGAGTCAAACGAGCTGATCATTCCCTTTGTTGATATTCTGGAACAAAACCAGATTCCCTATGAAACAAGAATTCTTGAAGGCTCTGCCGGACGGGTGATCCCCGAAGTCGCAGAGATTGAAAAAATTGACATGATCATTATGGGCTCCCGGGGGTGTACCAATTTAGAAGGGTTGATCATCGGCAGTATTGCCCATAAAGTACTGCATTCAACCCAGTGCCCGGTTCTGGTGATAAAATAAACAGGCCCTGTTCTCGCAATCAAATACCCGGCCCGATCATAAAAAAAGGGTCAGGAGCCTGTCATTTCAAGAAAAAAATAACGATGACCTTGCCTGACCCTGTCCTGTTGCATACACCAGAATTTTGTGCAGTTAAATCTCTTTTATTTTTTCTGTGAGCTCCGGCATGAACTCAAGAATGTCCTCGACCACCCCCACATCAGCCACCTGAAAAATCGGGGCTTTGGGGTTTTTGTTAACAGCCACGATAAAAGGATTACCCTTTACACCGCCCATGTGCTGAAAGGACCCGCTGATACCCATGGCCATATAGACCTTGGGTTTTACTGTCTGACCGGAGGTCCCCACCTGTCGAGACTTTTCAAGCCATTTGGCATCAACTATGGGACGTGAGCAGGACACGACAGCGCCCATGGCTTCTGCAAGTTCCTGGGCAATTTCTATATTTTCCTCTTCCTCAATACCCCGGCCGACAGATACCAGCACATCAGACTTGGTAATATCCACCTCACCGACCTCGGCTTCCACTATTTCGAGAAACCGTCTTTTACCACTCAAGTCACCGGCTTCCTGGGATTTGTCAACCACGCTTCCCTTGGCAGCCCCGTCCTCTGCCGGAGCAAAAGACCCGGGACGGATGGTAATCACTGCGCCGGATGAAATATCGCAGGTCACATGGCAGCTCACAGCCCCCCCGAGCTCCTGGCGGACCACTTTTAAAAGAGAGCCATCAACCCCTTCAAAATCCACTGCATCGGCCAGAAAGGCAGAGTCCATTTTTATGGACAGTCCCGGCGCCAGATCCATGCCGAAAGTGTCATGACCGATAAGCAAAACAGCATCACCAGGGACAACACTGCACAGTGCCTTTCTGACAATCTCAGCATTGGGATAGGCCATTTCGCTGTTGTCGATCTTGATGACTTCATTGTAAAGGGACGTCATTTTTTCTGCAGCCTTGTCAAGATCTGCACCTGAACCTGTAACAACAGCTGTTACAGATGCACCGGATTCTATCTTTTCGGCAGCTGCGGGGAATTCAAAGGCAATGTCCTCAACCTCTCCATTTTTATGGGGTATATATGCAAAAATCTGCGTCATTATGAAAGTCCTCCCTTGGCCTTAAGTTTCTCAATAAGCTTTTCAATAATCTCTTCGGTTGAGCCTTCAAGCATTTCCGCACCTTCTCCAAGATCTGGAACAAAATAATCCACGCGTTTAACCTTTGCTCCGGCATCGCCAACACTTGAAGGGTCCACACCAAGATCTGAAGCGCTTTTCACAGGAATTTCAACCTTTGCCACCTTTCTGATGCCCCTGATACCCACATAGCGGGGCTCATTAATACCTGTCTGGATGGAAAGCACGCAGGGCAGCTCAATCTCATTCATTTCCTGGTTGCCGCCTTCAATCTCCCTGCCCACCTTAATGGTCTTACCGTCTGCCACATCAATATGATTGACCAGGGACGCATAGGGCATATCCAGCATGGCTGCCAGCATTCCACCGACCTGAGCCGCGCCCTCGTCTGCCTGGGCGCCGGTAAGAATCAAATCATAATTCCCCTTTTCCACCTCAGCCTTAAGAATGGCAGCAATCCCTTTTCCATCAGATCCCTCAAAGGCATCATCGGAAAGCAGTATACCATTGTTAGCGCCCATGGCCATTTCACGCCTGAGCACCTCTTCTGACTCGTCATCCCCCACGGTGACCACAGTGACATTGCCGCCGACATTGTCAACAATCTGTATGGCCTCTTCCACTGCATAGTTGTCCCATTCATTCACTGAATACACAAGATCATCGCGATCAAGATCGTTTCCTGCACTGTTGAGTTCAAACTCGTTTTCAGCAGTATCAGGAACGCGCTTGACACAAACCAAAATTTCCATTGCTACCTCCTTAATTCACTCTTTAAATTATAAACCCGGTTTTGTTTTCCAGATTTCTTACTAATTCCTTGCTAACCCCCATGCCTTGACAGGTACAACAAAGCAATAAAGCTTTTAGCTTTTAGCTTTTAGCTGTTAGCTTTTAGCTTTTAGCTGTTAGCTGTTAGCTGTTAGCTGAGTACTGACGGCTGACGGCTTTCATATAAATTTCCTGTTGACCGATTCTGCACTTCTTCAAGCCAGATGCTGGACAATAAGCTCAGTAAGATCAAGGGCCTCTATCTCACCTTCTTTTCCGGCCACCTTAATGGCATCCTGAATATTAACCAGACAAAAGGGACATGCTGTCACAATCACAGTGGCACCGGCATCCGCAGCCATGTTCACCCTGATAACACCCATTCGCGTCTCTTCTTCCGGTTCATAAAACAGCATGAGTCCGCCGCCGCCGCAGCAGAAAGACCGGTCACGGCTTTTTTCAAGTTCAATGCGCTTAAGATTTTCTATGGCATCCATGGCCTCTCTGGGGGCATCATAAATGCTGTTATGACGTCCCAGGTAACAGGGGTCATGGTAAACATATACCTTGTCCGGATAAAGCGCTGATTTCAGGGTCAGGGCGCCGGAAGCAATCTTTTCGGCAATGATCTGGCTGATATGCTTTACTTGAGGCAGCCCCTTGTAATCGTTTTTAAGGGCATTAAAGGCATGGGGATCCGCTGTAACAATATTTTTTACACCGGATTCAGCAATCACCTCGGTGTTATGGGCCTTGAGGTCCTGAAACAGCATCTCTTCACCAAATCTTACCACCTCATTGCCGCTGTCCTTTTCAAGTTTACCCAGAATTCCGAAATCAACCCCGGCCTTTGTCAGAATGGTGGATGTGTTCTGGGCAATGGTTTTAATATTGTCATCAAAGGAGGTTATGCTGTCCACAAAAAACAGGGTTTCTGCGCTTTTTCCCTTTTCAAGAATTTTAACATCACAGGTGGCGGCAAACTCCTCCTCCTTTGTCCAGTCCGCCCGTTTTTTCTCCATGGTACCGTAGGGATTTCCCCTTTTCTCCAGGGCTTTTAACGGCTTCTGCAGGGATTGGGGAACCATGCCTTCATCCACCATGCCCCGTCTTAAATCCACAATTTTGTCAATATATTCAATCCCCAGGGGGCATTCCTGTTCACAGGCACCGCAGGTGGTACAGGACCAGATCTCATCTTCTGTATAAATATCCTCCACCAGAAGCTTGCTCTTGTATATCTCTCCGGACAGGGGATAATTTTTAAACATCAGATCCCTGGCCTTGATGGAGATAAATCGTGGAGACAGGGGACGACCCGCTGCATTGGCCGGACACTGGTCTGAACACCTGCCGCAGTCCGCACAGGAATAAAAATCCAGCATATGCTTCCATGTAAAGTCTTCAAGGGTTTTTACCCCAAAGGATTCCAGGTCGTCCAGGCCTTCTTCACTGACACCGTACTTGACCGGCTTGATATTTCCTTTGTCAATTCTCATGAAGAACACGTTGAATATGGATGTAATTACATGAAAATGTTTGCCCATGGGCAGAAAGCATAAAAAGAAAAAGAAGGTCAGGTCATGTACATAATACATGGCAATATGAATGCCCTGGAGGGTGCTTTGGGAAACGTCCATGAGCATTCCCCTGAAAATCCATCCAAGGGACAGGGGGGCTAAAAACTCACTGTGCCCGGTATTCTGAAGCACTGCAGCTGCATTGGAGGCTTCAAAAAGACTTTCCGAAATCATGAGGGTGCCGATAAGGCCCAGTACAAAAACCGCTTCTGCTGTATGATCATGACCATATTTTGCCGGAACCTTATACCGTTCAGGTTTAATAATTCCCCTTCGAACCGCGGCAATCACGCAGGCAATAAACACAGCTGTTGCTGCGTAATCCTTGAAAAAATTGTACACATGGCCCAGGGAGCCGCCCAGGCCCGGGAGAACAAAATTATCGGAAAGGCCCAGAATAACAAGGGAGATAGATCTCAGGGACAGAACAAGAAATCCAAAGAAAATTACAATATGAAGGATACCCGCTGTTCTGTACCTTGGCTGCCGGTACTGTCCCAGCCAGATCACAAAAAGATTTTTAATACGTTCGGGTATCCGGGAAAATCTGGCATCAGGGGCGGCCCTGACCAGGGGAGCAATGCGTCTTGCCATGATATAGGCAAAAATACCAATCCCTGCCACTGGAATCAAAAGAGAAAATATCCAGGCAGGAAAAAATCCAAAAAATTCAAAACTTGCTGGTCCAATTAAGGAAGTCATGGGTTTACCTCATTATTGTTAGAGTTTTTTATTAACCGGCATTAAATCACTTGGTACAGATTAATCCCGATTCATTAATAAACAAAAAATAATACGTCAAGGAAAAAGATAATTCATCTTATATATTCAATTTATCCCAGGAAAAAGCTGTCGGTCAGGGCCCTGCAAAAACCGATAAACCTGAGCACAGGATCAATCTGGTAATATAATACAAAAAGCTGAAAATTTCGAGATATATCTTTCAACCAGTTTTTTTTATATGAAACAGCCGATTAAGAGCTCCCAGCGGCACTCTCCTGTTTCATTCTTCGTGGTGTCCGCCAGGACATGCAGGTTTATAAGAAACTTGAAACAAGATACAAGACGCGGTGCAATTCAAGTTTCATGGTTTGTTGTGATGCTGTGCATCATGGGGGTTATATGAAAGTCGTGGTGCGCCGGTAGCCTCTATTTCGACTTTCTATCTTTGTTGGGTGCACGCTGCCCATGGTCGTTTTATACGGGGTCTGTTCCAGGCGGCTGCCTATGAGGCGCGTTCTTTTCCCCAAAAGCACTGCTGTCATCATATCAGGCTCTTTGCTTTATTCCGTTCATGTACAGATCCACAAGGGGATCTGCCATGGCCACAAGATCATACTTCCCTTCTGCTGCGATCCATGTATTGATAACACCCTCTACTGACCCGAGAACAAAGCGCTTTGCCAGTCCAAGATAAAGGTCCTGGCGCATGATGCCCTGAACCTGACCTGTCTCAATAATATCTGTAAGAAAATCAAGGTAGATTTTTGAAATATTTTTAATCTGGGGTTCAAGGTCTCTGAGATTTCTCACCTCTGAATGAAAAATCACAGCCATGTCCTTATCTTCCTGAAACTCCTTTAAATGACAGCGGATAAGGTTTCTCAATTTAATTTCAGCGTCATCAGAGCTTGCGGCCGCTTTTCTCATTTTATCAAAAACATAGGCTGTTTTATAGCTTAGGAACTGATACAGAATATCATCTTTATTTTTAAAATAAAGATAAATAGTCCCATCAGCCACACCCGCCTCAGCAGCAATCAGTGATATGGTGGCCTTGTGAAATCCAAGCCTGGCAAACACAGCCCCGGCCGCATTCAGCATTGAATAGTATTTGTCCTTTTTTTTGGAGTTGCTTCTCTGGTTGTTTTTATTTACTCTTCCCACGCCTTATTCCTTAAGATGATATATGCCGTTGCCCTGGAACCTGATAATCAAGTTTCCATGCCTGGTTTCTGGAAAACAAAATCATCGGGTAAAAAATCAATACAAATGAATATTTATTCATTTATCTAACAAATGATTTTTCTATCTGTCAAGATGATATTTTTTTTTATTATAAAACACAATACATGTTTTTATCGTATTTTCGAAAACTTACATTGTTTATAAATTATTTTTATGTTTATTTTTTCCAAAGGCTCTTCTTAAAACCCCATATGAGTTTTCATTCATTTATCTGAATCCTTGATTTTTTTTTTATTTCATGTCAATACATCAGATCAGGAGATTTCCGGTAAAAAAACTGTCTTCAGTTTCTGGCATCATGGCCTGGTATAAACTTAGAACTCGATGATCAAGTTTTTTAATGTTGACATTTACTGTGAGGGGTCAGGCCTTGACCCCTTCTCGAAAAATCAGATATAAAAACTTGATCATCGAGTTGAAACGTCCATGCCATAAATGTCAGGTTCTGAACGTAAAGGCTGAAACCAAAAATTGGGTAAATAATTAAGGAGGATGTTTCCATGGCTGCATACAAAATCGATTCACCCGAATTCACCAAAGCAATTGAAATCGGCAGACCGCCAAATATAAAAAAGCTGTTCCCCCATTCCAAAGCCCTTATCGTCAGTGGAAAATACATTGACAGGGCCATGCTGAAAAAAGGAAACTGCATGACCATAGCGGCTAACGGAAGAAACTCTTTTGTCCTCAGGGGTGCCCTTGCTGCAGCCCAGCGGGCCAATGCTGCCATTATTATTGAAATAGCCAGGTCGGAAGGGGGAACCAGTGCCTACTGCGCCATCAATATGTGGAACATTGCCACCCACGTGGATGCCTTATGCAATGAACTTGGCGTAACCATTCCCGTTGCCATACATGGGGATCACTTTGGAATTAAAAAAAGCGATGAAATTGAAAAGGGGAAAATTGAACTTCCCACCCTTTTTGATGCCGGCATCACTTCCGTAGCCATTGATGCATCCCATCTTCCAGATGCTGAAAATCTTCTGGCCAATATTGAATTAAATCCCATGGTTCCCAAATGGGCTGGTCTTGAAACAGAGGTGGGGGAAATCAAGGGCAAATTAGGACTTTCCACCCCTGAGGAAGCCTGCTTTCTTATCCAGGGACTCAATGCCAACAATATCTTTCCCGACTGGATAGCCTTGAACAACGGCACCACCCATGGTATTGAAGAAAGCGATACAGGCATCAATGTAGAACTGACCAGTGAGATACACGAAGCCCTTTCAAAATACAATGTTTCCGGTGCCCAGCACGGCACATCCGGCAACAGCAGTGAACGGCTCAGAGCCATTGCTTCAAAAACAAGAACAACCAAGGCCAATGTCGCCACAGCCCTTCAGATGATTTCATGGGGACTTAAGGTGAATGACTACGGCAACGCCATTCTTGACAGCAATAAAAATTTTATCAAACAAAAAGACAAAGGTGTTACAGAACACACCTGGGAAGCCATGCTGGCCTATGCCAAAGAAAACGGATTAACGGGCGGTAATTTTAAAAAACTCAACCGTCCCTTTGAAAACACACTGCTGGCCCAGCCGGCTGAAATAAGACAGAGAATGGCAAAAGACGTTGAAGATTTTGTCTACAACATGCTTGTCACTGTTTTTAATGCCCAGGACACTGCCCCTCTGGCGATTCAGGATATTCTCGAAACAGGCTCCCATGACCCAGGTAAAAAGGCAGAGGCGGTTGAACCCCCTGATGAATGGACAAAGGAAAAAATCCTTGAAAAAGGCGCCGCCATAACAGCTGGTCACAAGTCAGGAAACGGAAATTTTGACGATTAACAAAAAAATAGTAAAGTTGTTGTTTTCCCCTGCCGATAAGGGTAATAAGCTGACAGGAGAACAACCATGAAAATTCCGTCCTATCAAATACAAAATGTGCTCAAGAATTACAGCAGACAGCTGAGCCAGGGAAAGCTGCTTGCCAGAAACAAAGGCATCGGCAGAACACTTTCTTCTGCCGATGACGTCCAATTGTCTTCAGAAGGCAAGCGTGCTGCTATAATTGAAAAAGTGGCCGACAATATTGTTGACCGGATTACCACTTTCGGGCCCAGGGAAGATGTGGATCAGAAAATCACTGGACAGATTGAAAAAGAACTGGGTCAGAGAATCAATTTTACCCGGAAAAAGGAAGAAAAATTTTCCTATACCACCATTGATGAAAACAACAATAAAATTTTGAAAACACTGTCAGTTGAAGACTCTGAATTTATAATCAAACGAATGACAGAACTGGCCCGAAAAGCGGCTGACAACAATATGGAATCCTAAGCAGCGGAGTTTATTAAAATGACACCTATAAACATAAATACCAATACAACTCTTTTAAATCCGTATACATCCCCGAGCGTTTCAAAGCAGGAACCCAATCCTCCGAAATCAGAAAAAAAAGGCGACAGTGTCACCCTTTCCTCCGGTACAAAAGACCTTCAGCTCATCCAACGGGGAATGGAAACTGACTCTGAAACAAGGACAGCAAGGGTAAACGAACTGAAAAATCAGGTTGAGCAGGGCACCTATACTGTCAATGCGGAAAAAACAGCAGGGGCCTTTATCGACAATCTATTTATCGACACTCGTATATAGCGCCGCATATCCCCCCTACCAAAGGCTGCTTTGCAGGTATTTGCCTTCAGAATTCAATTTTTCATATAACCTTGCAGCCCTTTAGCGTTTGAAAAAATACCCCGGTAAATCTTGTTCTTCTCTGTTCTGCCTTAAAAACCTTCCTGTCTGACCTTTATTTAAATAGTGTCTGAACGAAAACCCCGTGTTTGGGCGAAAACGTGCCCAGCTGCAAGGCGCAAAAAAGTTTGAAACCGGAGTGTACTCAGGTACATGAGGCCCGATTATATAATTTGGCAAACTTTTGCAGCAACGCAGCAGATGGGTGCGTTTTCGTTCAAACACTAAATAGTAAAAAATTTGATCATGACATTTTGGTTTTAGCTGAAGGCATATTTATGATATACAAGAAAAAAATGCCGGGTTTCAGTGTTACCTCCAATGTATTCAAACACATCTGTTTGCCTGAAAGAAAGAAAACCCCCTGATTTAACTGATAAAATTAAAAATTATGATTTACTTTGAATACGGCCCGGTTTTTGCATTTTAAATTTCTGCCGGTGAGAAAATACAACTCTGTTTTTCCTGTTAAAAAATTTCACGGGAACACAGGGAGGCAGAACAAGTATAAAAAATATTATCTGCAGATTACAGTCCAGGGAGAAAACAATGATAAATAAAATAAATCAATTTACAGAACTTGTTACAGGAACTAAAAAACAGCAGTCCAGCAGTGATGGCGAGCTGTTTCAGAAGACACTTGACAAGGCCCTTGAAAAGCAGGGAGCATCTGAAATGCAAACCACTTCATCTCTTGGAGAAATCTCTTCTGTTGCCTACCCCATTAAAACGACTGCCCCGGGTCTGGCAGACAAAACCGACGAACTGATCGGCATGCTTGAGAATTTTTCTGAAAAACTGCAGAACCCGGATAATTCTCTAAAAGAAATCCACCCTTTGATGGAAGAAATCAAAAGCAATGCGGATAATCTCCTGAAGGAAACCCAGTCATCAGATGCAGGGACAGACCTGAAAGACATTGCTCTGGAATGCGCTCTGGCGGCAAATACAGAATACGCCAAATTTTACAGAGGCGATTATGTTTAATACAGATTTGGGAACCATATCACTCAATTATCAAGTTTTTTATATGGGAAAACCGATTAAGCACCCCCAACGGCTGCTATGTCAGGCCTTTCTGGTATTCACCCCGTTTGAACTGAGAAAACTTTTTATCGCTTCCATGGTATAGGTACCATAGTGAACCATGGAGGCGATCAATGCGGCATCCGCCCGGCCCTGCTTAAAAACGTCAAGCAGGTGTTCTGGGGTTCCAGCCCCGCCGGAAGCAATAACAGGAATACTCAGATTTTTTGATATCATCCGGGTAATGGTAATATCATACCCCGCTTTTGTACCGTCCGCATCAATGGAGTTCAGGCAGATCTCCCCGGCGCCGAGTTGCTGGGCCTTTTCTGCCCATTCAAGGGCATCTATTCCCATATAGGTTCTGCCGCCGTTGATCACAATCTCGTATCCCGAAGGAATCCCTTTTTTCAATCCCACATGCTTTACATCCATGCCCAGAACAATGCACTGGCTGCCAAAGGCCTCGGCCCCCTGGGAAATGATCTCAGGATGTTTAACCGCAGCTGAATTCACACTGACTTTTTCTGCTCCGGCCAGCAGCACAGCCCGCATATCACTGAGGGTTTTTATACCGCCGCCAACGGAAAAGGGAATAAAAATGGTTTCAGCAACCTGCCTGACCACTTCAATCATAATATCCCTTTTTTCATGGGAGGCGGTAATATCATAAAACACCAGCTCATCAGCACCTGCTTCATAGTAAAACCGGGCCATTTCAACAGGATCACCAATGTCTACATTATTTTCGAATTTAATGCCTTTGGTTGTTTTTCCTTCTCGAACATCCAAACATGGAATGATGCGCTTGCTCAACATGGGAACCACTCACAAAAATTGTTTAAAATTAAAAGACCGGGTTTTCCGCTTTTCTCCAGATGAAACTGAGTAGCAAACAAGTTGTTTTCACCGACAGCCGAGGCAAATTCAATCCCGTATTCAGTCTTTCCAAAAATGTTTTCATTGTTTTCAGGAACAGGATAAAACGAGTGTACAAAATAAAATGCATCTTTTTTTTGAATGCCGGAAAAAAGGGGATGTTCTCTGACAATGGAAAGGGTATTCCATCCCATGTGGGGTACCTTTAGAAATCCATTGTCCTCTGAAACCATTTTTTCGGAAAACGCTTTTACCTCCCCTTTAATCAGGGCAAGACATGCTGTGTTGTTTTCTGCGCTTTTTTCCATGATGATCTGAGATCCCACACATATGCCCAGCATGGGCCTGCCGTTGTCAAAGGCTTTTTTTAAAGCCCTGTCAATTCCTTTTTCCTTCATGATTTTCATGGCTGAACCGGCAGCCCCCACACCGGGAAAAATAATCCTGTCCGCGTTTACAATTTTTTCTGCCTGACTGCTTATCACACACTCAAAGCCCAGATGGGAAACCGCCCGGGCAACGCTGGTTAAATTGCCCCCGCCATAATCAACAATTACAATCATATGTTTTCTTTTGCCCTTTCCCATAAAACATCAATTTCATCTCTTGCAACATCCTTTAAGAGACTTTTGTTTTTTCCAAGTTCTTTTTCCATAAACCTGAAACGGCGTTCAAATTTTTCAGTTGACTTTGCAAGACAAACCTCGGGATGAACTCCGGCAAAACGGGCCACATTGGCAAGGGTAAACAGGACATCACCGAATTCATCTGCAATGGACTCCTGGTCTCCGGTTTCAAGGGCATGGCCGAACTCCTTCCACTCCTCTTCAGCCTTCTCAAGAACCCCTTTCATATTTTCCCAGTCAAACCCTGCTTTAACAGCCCTTTCAGATATTTTGCAGCACCTCAGCAAAGCCGGCATTTTCGCTGGAACGGTATCCAGCACAGACCCATCTGTTTTTCTGCCAGCCTTTCTTTTTTCCTCCTTTTTAATATTTTCCCAGACTCTGTGAAGATCTGCCTCCGATTTCAGCACTTCTTTTTCATACACATGGGGATGACGGCGGATCATTTTTTCCTTTACCCTGTCAATACTTAAATCAATGGTAAACTCCCCCTTTTCCCTGTACAAATCTGCAATAAAAACAAGTTGAAACAAAACATCCCCGATTTCTTCACATATTTCACGGGAATCACTTTTTTCTATGGCATCGAGAAGTTCATAGACTTCTTCCACAAGGCATTTCCACATGGTTTCAGGGGTCTGCTTTCTATCCCAGGGACACCCGTTCTCACCCCGCAGGGTTTTTATGATCTCTATCAGCGGCTCTAAACTCGGTCCCTGACCGTCTTGGCATGTTTTTTCCAAATTTCTTCTATTCCTTTAAATTTTATTTTTATTTCTTTTTTTATATCATCTGCCAGAAAAACGGATAAAATCTCTGAAGTAACGGCAATATGGGGGGCAAGCGCTGATTCTTCCAGAAACTTATTCTTCCCGGGCAAAAACGATGTGATCAATACAAACAGGATAGAAACAATGATAATCCCCTTTACCGCACCAAAAACAATTCCGCATAATCTGTCAACCCAACCAAGAAACACAATCCTCAGAAGATATCTGATAAGAGCGGCAGCAAGATTGACCACAACCACCACAACACAGAAAATAAGAAAAAAACTCAAGATATTCTGATACAATGGGGTGGAAATCCAGGGCTCAATTTTAACAGAAAGAACAGGGTAATAGGTAAACGCACCATAAAAGGCAGCCAGAACAGCGACAATGGAAGACGCTTCCTTTATAAATCCCCTGAAAAATCCCCTGATGAGACAGAAGGCAATCACAGCAATGATAAAAATATCAAAAATATTCATTTATTCCCAATTTATATTTTTTTATATAAAAGAACCCTTTGAGAATCTGTTCTTTCATTGTTTATTATGCAAGAAAGGGCATGGCCGTTATATCCCCACCCATGTCCTGCCGGTATTTTTATTAATTAACAGGATGACCCATTTTCAGTCAAGATTTTTTATTGACCTTTTTGATGAGAAAAGGCAATCTATTGACCATGAAAAACATATCTTTTGAAAATATTGATCTGGCAAGGGAATTATTCGGACACTACAACAGTAACCTTGCCCGTATATCCGAGGCCTGTGATGTCAAAATTGATGCCCGCGGCAGCAGCCTGAACCTGACAGGAGAAAACAAAGCGGTTCTGCTGGCAGAAACAATCCTTAATCAGCTCTACACCCTGCTTGAAAAAAAAAATCATGTTTCACCTGCTGAAATTGATTCAGCAGTGAATTCTCTTAAAAAAGACAGTACCTGTAAACTTGAGACCCTTTTTCTGGACACGGTGTTTACCACCGCCAAAAACAGACCCATAACGCCAAGAACACCAAAACAGAAAGAATATATTGATTCAGCAAGAGAACACGATATTGTCTTCAGTATCGGTCCTGCTGGTACAGGCAAAACATACCTTGCCATGGCCATGGCGCTGTCAACTTTCACCAGAGGACGGGTCAACAGAATTATCCTGACACGGCCGGCGGTTGAAGCAGGAGAGGCTCTGGGATTTCTGCCGGGTGATCTTGCAGACAAGGTAAACCCCTACCTTCGGCCCCTTTATGATGCACTCTATGACATGCTGAGCTTTGAAAAGGCAAGGGATCTTATCGAGCAGAATATAATAGAAATCGCACCTCTGGCCTTTATGCGGGGCAGAACCCTTAACAATGCCTTTATAATACTTGATGAAGCCCAGAACACCACAAGGGAGCAGATGAAGATGCTTCTGACCCGCATTGGATACAATTCAAAAGCAATTATCACCGGGGACATCACCCAGACGGATCTACCCACTGGAAAGAATTCCGGGCTCATAGATGCAAAAAACACCCTTCAGGGAATAAAAGGGCTTGATTTCATATATTTTACAAGGGACGATGTGGTCCGTCACAGGCTGGTGGGAAAAATCATAGCCGCCTATGAAAATGCTGCCAGAAAAACCAGTAAAAAAATTCAGAAAAAAAATGAAACCGACTGACAAAAAAACAAAGCCAAAAGAAAAGCAACTGACACAATTGAACCGGTTTCTGGGATCCGGCGTATCTACCCTGTGGGGACTGGTTCTTGCCGTCACACTGATTTTCACCTTTATACTTTACCCTGAAGATGAAAATATCGATCTCACCTATAAAAAGGGAGATGTGGCTGAAATTGACATTAAAGCACCCACAGACTTTTTTATTGAAGATATTGAAGCAACAGCAGAAAACAGAAAGAAAATCAGCAGTTCAGTGCCTATTGTTTACGACTTTGATGCCAACCTTCATAAAAAAATATCACAAAATATTGATGCGGCCTTTGAAATGATTCACAGCATTCTTGCCAGTAAAAAGGATGACAGGAAAATTTCCCTGGCCGAAATCATGGATCACAGAGAAAAATTTGAACAAACAATAGGCATCCCTATCAACAAGGAGATCTTTAAAGTACTTTTAAAAAATGAATTTTCCCGTAAAATTTCAGAAAATATAAAAAATATAGTCAGCATAATTCTGGAAAACGGTGTGGTTGCCAATAAGGAAGTCCTGTTAAAGGAAAAAGGGATTGTACTGAGAACCATTGAAACGGGCGAAGAAAAAATTGTCACCAATCTTAAAAAATTTTACGGCCCGGACCAGGCCAAAACCATGGTACGTATTATTGGTGATCCCATTTTAAAGGACTTTAACTACAATTTATGCAATCTTATCGTGGATCTGTCCCAGAACCTGATTCAGCCTAATATCACTCTGAACAGAAGTGAAACAGAAAAAAGAATTAAACAGGCAGAATTAAATATCAAACCGGTCTTATACAAAATAAAAAAAGGGGAAATGATCCTCAGAGAAGGGGAACGGGTGGATGATGTAAAACTTGTCAAACTCAATGCCCTTGAAAAACAGATTCAGCAGAAAAACACACTGGTCACCCGGACTGGAACGGCAATGGTCGTTTTCTTCTGTTTAATGGTTTTTTATATCCTTCTGCTCAAAGATCACAAGGCCCTGGCCCGGCATCACAACAAAAACATCATTTTTCTGACAGCCATGCTGGTGCTTTTCCTGGCCGTGGCAAAACTTGCCGTTCCCATTGCAGGGTCAATAAATATGGAGCTGCCCGTAAGCTTTACCCTTACCTCTCTGACAATGGGCATGCCCCTTGCTGCGGGGGCCATGGTGGTCTCTCTTTTTCTGGGATTCAATATTGCCCTTACATTTTCACTGATACTGGCACTGTTAACCTCCCTGCTCTTTTCCAACTGCATATCGGTATTTATCTTTTTCTTTTTAAGCAGCACAGCTGCTGCCGTGTGGACCCAGGAATGCAGGGAGAGAAAGGGATTTATCACTGCCGGCTTAAAACTGGCTGTTTTCAATACAATGCTGGCACTGGTCCTGAATATATATTCAGGGCAGCTGGACCCGGGTATTATTTCAAGAAATCTGATCATGGCTTTTACAGGCGGCATCCTCGCCGGCATCATTACAGCCGGATTAACCCCTGTTGTGGAAATTATCTTTGACTATACCACAGACATCAAACTGCTGGAACTGTCAAACCTGGATCAGCCCATTATGAAACGTCTTATGATAGAAGCACCAGGGACTTACAATCACAGTGTAATTGTGGCCTCTCTTGCCGAAGCTGCAGCCCTGGAAATCGGTGTGAGTGCGCTTAGAGCCAAGGTATGCGCTTTTTACCATGATATCGGCAAGCTTGACAAACCGCTTTACTTTGTGGAAAACCAGACCAATGGAAAAAACCGTCATGATAAACTCTCCCCGTCCATGTCTGCCCTGATTCTTATTCAGCACGTAAAAAAAGGGGTGGAAATTGCAAAAATGAACAAACTGGGGATTGATATCATAGACACGATTGAACAGCACCACGGCACCAGTCTTATCAGATATTTCTACAATAAAAGCGTTAAACTCAACGGTATAGACGCTGTAAAAGAAGATGACTTCAGGTATAAGGGACCAAGGCCCCAGACCCGGATAGCCGGCATTGTCATGCTGGCCGATGTGGTGGAGGCAGCCATGAGGACCCTTGAAAAACCTACTTCTGCAAGAATACAGGGGAAGGTCCAGGAACTGGTCAATGCCATTTTTGCCGACGGGCAGCTGGAAGAATGTGAACTGACCCTGAAGGATCTGCACCATATTGCAAAGAGCTTTAATAAAATTCTTACAGGTATATACCACCACAGAATTGAATATACAGACAAACCCCAGGAAAAGAAAAAAGAAACCAATGGAAAACCGGAACATACAAATTCTGATGCAGCAGACAAGGGTAAAACTCCCAGAGGAGCAGATCCGCAGAAAAGTTCAGGCAATCTTAAGCGCCTTGGGATATGAGGGCCATGAAATCTCCATAGTGATTACCCAAAACAGCACCATCAAAGCCTTAAATGAAAAATACCGTCAGGTTTCAAAACCGACCAATGTGCTGGCCTTTCCCATGCTTGAAGGAGACTTTTCCACCATCACGCCAGCCCTTCTCGGTGATATTGTTATCTCAGCTGAAAAGGCAGAACAGGAAGCTGCCATGGCGGGTATCACCACGGAGGAAAGACTGTCCCAGCTTCTGGTTCACGGCATACTGCACCTGGTGGGGTACGATCATGAAAAAGGAAAAGTCCAGGCAGAAGAGATGGAAGCAAAAAGCCTTGATTTGATCAGATTGATTGAAAATAATCCAGAACTTACGGCTTTCTAATTTCAGCCGTCCACTGAAAATACAAGCCTTACACTGGATCATCGGGTTACAAAACGGATTTCTTTAAAATTAAGGAGAAAAAATGGCACAGCTTGCAGTAAATGTAGATCATGTTGCCACGTTAAGAGAGGCCAGAAAAGCAGATTACCCTGAACCGGCAGCCGCGGCTGTCCTTGCGGAAACAGCCGGGGCAGACGGTATTGTTGTCCATTTAAGGGAAGACAGACGGCATATCAACGAGCGGGATGTCAGACTGGTAAAAAGCCTTGTCAAGTCAAAACTTATTCTGGAAATGGCTGCCACCAGTGAAATGCTGGGAATTGCTCTGGATATCCGGCCGGATGAGGTCACCCTGGTCCCTGAAAAACGTGAGGAGGTTACAACCGAAGGCGGCCTTGATATCATAACCCACCACAATGCTGTCAAGGAAACCATTGAGGCCCTTAAAAATGGGGGAATCAAAGTCAGCCTGTTTCTGGATCCGGATCTTGACCAGATCAAGACCGCCCACAGGCTGGATGCCGATATGGTGGAAATCCATACAGGAGCCTTTTGTGATGCCCGAACACAGATAAAAAAAGAAAAAGCCTTTTTACGTATTGTAAATACCGCCAAAACAGCCAATAAGCTTAAACTCGGAGTAAACGCCGGCCACGGAATATGCTATAATACCATAAAAGCATTCAAAGGGCTTAAAGAGATAGATGAATTCAGTATTGGCCATTCCATTGTATCCCGTGCCGTTTTAACTGGAATGGAACAGGCCGTAAGGGACATGCGGGCATTGATAAAAGCGTTGTAACAACACTTGATCATCGGGAAAAAAGGAGGGAAAAATGCTTGTGGTAACAGCGGAAACCATGCAGAAAATTGACCGGGAAGCCATTGAATCCTTTGGAATTCCAGGTCAGGTCCTCATGGAAAATGCAGGCAGAAGCGCATTTGAAATGCTTCAGGACATGGTTTCAGATATCGGCTCAAAAAAAATATGTATTCTGGCCGGCAGAGGGAACAACGGCGGGGATGGTTTTGTCATGGCAAGATATCTTTTTGGAACGGGTACCACAGCCCGTGTGGTTCTTTTGTCAAACAAAGACAAAATCAAAGGCGATGCCCTGAAAAACCTGACGCTCCTGGAAAAACTGGAAAGCGAAACAGGAAAAAAAATTGTTTATGAGACACCTGATCTTGAGGCGGTTCTGGAAAAAAAATCCTTTATTCTCAACCATGATCTTTTTATTGATGCCATTCTTGGCACCGGGCTCAAATCTGATGTAAGGGGAATGTTCAAAGAAGTGATTGAACTGGTCAACAAAAGCGGTACCCCCATATTCAGTGTAGATATTCCCTCAGGGCTTGATGCCGACACCGGAGAAAAAAAAGGGGTATGCATAAACGCCTTTGCCACTGCCACTTTTGGCCTGTTAAAAACAGGACTTGTCCTGAATGATCAGTGCACAGGCCGTGTTAAACCAATAGATATCGGCATCCCTGACTATATTGTCCGGAAAAGACCGCCCTTAACCCATGTTCCTCTTTCAGAAGACATTAAAAAATTTTTTCCCCCCAGAACAGATGATGCCCACAAAGGAAATTTCGGACATCTTTTTATTTTAGCCGGCTCTCCGGGAAAAACCGGTGCAGCAGCGCTATGTGCCAATGCAGCCATGAGATGCGGTACCGGACTTGTCACCCTGGGGGTGCCCAGGGGAATTAATTCTGCTGTGGAACCCCAGGTGTGTGAACCCATGACCCTGCCCCTTGACGACACCCTGGACGGAACACTGTCTTCTCAATGCTTTTCACAGATTGAAACCCACATCAGCGGCAAAACCGCCATGGCAGCTGGTCCCGGTCTGGGAACCGGATCAGGTGTCCATGAACTCATCAAAACCATGATAAGCCAGATCACCATCCCGTTGATACTGGATGCCGATGCCCTTAACACTATTGCTGACCGACCTGAGATTCTCAAGGAAAAAAAGGCCCCCATTGTCATCACTCCCCACCCCGGGGAAATGGCAAGACTGTGCCGGACAACGTCAAAACAGATTCAGAAGAACAGAATTCAGGCAGCACAGACATTTGCCGGCGAGTTTGAAGTAATTGTAGTGCTCAAAGGGGCAAAAACCATTTCAGCCCTACCCGACGGAACCATTTTTATCAACCCCACAGGCAACCCTGGTATGGCATCCGGGGGAATGGGAGACGTGCTCACCGGCATAATTGCAGGGTTTACCGCCCAGGGATTCTCCCTGGAAGATGCAGCTGTGGCCGGGGTTTACCTGCATGGCTGCTGCGGTGATGTTCTGGCCCGGGAAAAGGGGAATTTCGGCTTTCTGGCAACGGATATGATCCTGTCAATTCCAATGGCTGTTCATGACATCATCAATGGAAGTTGAAATAACCACCACCTCGGACAGAGCAACAAAAGCCCTGGGACAAAGAATAGGAACCTTCCTTTTTTCCAGAATATCAATGGGGGTTTCCGGTGATATCGGCGCAGGAAAAACCACTTTTATCAAAGGACTGGCAAAGGGACTTGAGGTGCCGGATCACTATTATATCACCAGCCCCACCTATAATATCATCAATGAGTATCCCGGCCGCATACCACTGATTCACATGGATCTGTACCGGTTAAGTGACAGTGAAGAACTGGAATATCTGGGCTTTGATGATCTCATTGGGTCCTGTGCTGTGATGGCTGTTGAATGGCCTGAAATTATTGATAAAACCATATTTGTTCCAGACCTTCACATAAGCATTGTCACAGATTCAGATTTCAACAGAAAAATAAGCATAATTGGAACTGGACTTAAGGGAGAAAACCTGCTAAACAAACTATTTATTCAAAAATAATGACCAGAGTCTAGTATTTTGGCAGTATATTTAACTATTTTATAAAACACAGGCAGGACTTAAAATGGCATTGAAAGTACAGAAATACGGGGGAACTTCAGTAGCCGACATTGACTGTATCAGAAATGTGGCCACAAGAGTTGCCAGAACCCATGACCAGGGAGACAGGGTTGTTGTGGTTCTATCCGCCATGTCCGGAGTAACGGATAAACTGATTTCCCTGGCTGAACAGGCAGCAGATAAACCTGACAAAAGAGAGCTTGACGTTCTTCTTGCAACAGGAGAACAGACAACAGCAGCCCTTCTTTCCATGATGCTCAATGAAATGGGCTACAGTGCAAAATCTTTACTCGGTTTCCAGGCCGGGATTCATACCGATAAAAGCTCGGGCAGGGCACGCATCCTTGATATTGATGCACAAAGGATTGCAACCCTTCTGGACAAAAAAACCATTGTTGTGGTGGCAGGGTTTCAGGGCTCAGCAACAAACGGGGATATCACCACCCTTGGCCGCGGGGGATCTGACACCTCGGCCGTTGCAATTGCATCTGCCCTTCACGCGGATATCTGTGAGATATATACCGATGTGGACGGCGTTTATACAACAGATCCCAGAATCTGCAGCAAAGCAAGAAAAATCGATAAAATTTCCTATGAAGAAATGCTTGAAATGTCCATTTTAGGCGCCAAAGTATTGCAGATCCGTTCTGTGGAATTTGCAAAAAAATTTAATGTACCCATTCATGTCAGGTCATCATTCAGTGAGGAGGAGGGAACCATGGTTGTCAACGAAAGTTCAGACATGGAAAGTGTTGTTGTTTCAGGAATCACCTGTGACAAAAATGAGGCAAGGATTACATTTAAAAAAGTGCCTGATCAGCCTGGGATTTCAGCCAAAATTTTTACGCCTCTGGCTGAAGCCGGCATTCTGGTGGATATGATCATTCAAAATACCCGTTCCGGCGGCCAGACAGATTTGACCTTTACCGTTCCAGAAGCTGATTTTGAAAAGGCCAGGGAAATATCTGAAAAAGTAGCCAAAGAGATAGACGCTTCTGAAATTCTCACTGCTGACAATATTGCCAAGGTGTCTGTGATCGGACTTGGCATGAAAAGCCATTCCGGGGTTGCATCAACCATGTTCCAGGCCCTTGCAGATGAAAACATCAATATCCGGCTTATCAGCACCTCTGAAATCAGAATTTCATGTGTTATCCTGGCCAAATATGCAGAACTTGCCGTCAGGGTTCTCCACAAAGCCTTTGGACTGGATTCAGATAAAGAAAAACAGAAATAGAGATTTCAAGAGTATCATTCATTCTGCCATCACCTGAACCTGAAGCCCCTGAAACAGCAGACAGCAGTCAGGTATATCCTTATTTTTCATTCCATAATGTCTCATCGACTTCCCCTGCAATACAACGGGCAGCAGCTGCGGGATCAGCTGCTGTTCTCACTGGACGGCCCACAACAATAAAATCTGCCCCGTTTTTGACTGCCTGGCCTGGCGTTGTGATCCTTTCCTGATCATCTTCTGCAACAACGCTCCAGGCCGGCCTTATACCGGGGGTTACCACTAGAAATTCCCTTCCAAACTGCTTTTTTATCATCTTGGCTTCCCGTCCCGAGCATACAACACCTGCACATCCAGCGTTAAAGGCCATTTCTGCCCGCTTCATCACAAGCAGATCCGTGTTTTCAACATATGCCTTTTTAAATCCGCAGGCCTCCACAACCTGATTGTCATTATCCGTCAGCAGGGTCACTCCGAGCACGCCGGTTCTGCCCTGACCTGCCGAAACCGCTGCCTTGAGCATCCTCTCAGAAGAAGCGCAGTGAACTGTGACCAGGTCAACGTCCATTTCAGCCGCCGCTGCCATGGCTTTATGAACCGTTGCAGAAATATCGTGGAGTTTCAAGTCAAGAAAAATACCGGCACGGCTCCTCTTTTTTACCATATCAACAACACCGGGGCCCTGCCGTATAAAAAGCTCCAGGCCGATCTTAAACATTCCCACGCTGCCTTCAAGAAGACTTACACAGGATTCAGCCTGTTTCAGACTTGAAACATCCAGGGGAAAAACAATATAATCAATTCCTTTTTTTATCATACACTGCACCTTTTATGAAAGCCATCCGCCTTCAGTTATAAGTTATCAGCCTTCAGTACTCAGTTATCAGCCATCGGTACTCAATTTTTTATATGAAAGTGTTAAGTGTTAAGTGTTAAGCCCGTGACGGCAGACGGCTTTCATGCTTCGTTGTGTCCGCCAGGACATGTGGGTTTTATAAGAAAC
>JAWOEJ010000366.1:0-4455 GCA_046482845.1 Desulfobacteraceae bacterium
CAGTGGGGTTTCCAGCCACAAAATCCGGCGCTGAGATCAGGATTCTCCAGCACATTTTTTCTCCCGAGGAAGCCGATCTGGCAACCTGTCTGACCCATCAGGCAGAACCCGTTGAAACAATATTTGAGCGGGCAAAGCATTTGGTAAAGTCAGCAGCGAAACTGGAAGAACTGCTTGAATGTATCCAAAAAAAAGGGGGCATAGAATCTCGAACCCTAGATGATAAGCGATTTTATTCCAACGCACCGCTTGTTGTGGGTATGTACGAATATCAGGTCAATCGGCTGACTCCGGATTTTATTAAGGATTTTGACCAGTATGTGACAGATAAGTCCTTTGGCATCGAATTCCTCAGCACAAAACTGCCGCAGATGAGAACCATTCCCATAGAAAAAAGTATTCGATCCAGAACTGCTGTAAGCACATTTGATGCGGCAGCTGCTTTGCTCAAAAACGCTGACGGCCCGTTTGTGATTTTGGAATGTATCTGCCGGAAAAAAAGAAGTCTGACTGGGAAACCCTGCAAAATCACGGACCGGCAGGAAACCTGTCTGGCCGTTGGAAATATGGCAGCCATGGCCCTGCATGCGGATATTGGAAGAGAGATCTCACAGGATGAGGCGGTTTCCATTCTTGAACAAAACCAGGAAGACGGGTTGGTTCTGCAACCTTCCAATACAGAGAGGGCTGAGTTTATCTGCTCATGCTGCGGATGTTGTTGCGGGATGTTAAGCATTCAAAAAAAATTACCTAAACCGGTAGATTTCTGGGCATCTAACTTTCATGCAATTGTAAACAAAGAAACATGCAGTGGATGTGGTATCTGCGAGACAAGATGTCAAGTCGGAGCAGTGACCGTTTCTGAAGAACTGGGCTATGCCGTGGTTGATTTGAACCGGTGTATTGGATGCGGGCTCTGTGTGCCGACCTGTAATACCGGTGCCATAGCACTTCAAAAAAAATCTTCAGAGGTACGCCCCCCGGAAACCAAGGACGACCTTTACAATATTCTTATGACCCACAAAAAAGGGCGATTGGGAAAATTGAAAATAACGGGCAAATTAATTTCCGATGCAGTTCGCACCAAACAGACTCATTTGTTGAAATAACTGCCCGTTTATTTAAGCCATTGGGGATAGAAAACAGCCATTAATTAGGAATATACCAGCAACGATTTGCTCCTTATGTGATAATGCTTGGCTTTCTGATGAAATAGCCGGTAACATTGAATTTATTGTTGAAGAAACACTGTTTTGGAACCCTGGGTATTACTTCCTTTTTAGGTTTATTTCTGATTTTGAGAACTCGCCGTTAACATTCATTGACCTGCCAGATTATCGCCTTGATTTAAATACTGGTTTATGATTTAATTTATATGAAAGCCTTCAGCCGTCAGCTGTCAGTACTCAGCTAACAGCTAAAAGCTAACAGCTAACAGCTTTCATGCTTTGTTGTGTCCGTCAGGACATGTGGGTTAGTGTAATGCTTTTCTCCTATCTCCAGGAGATTCAATAAAAACAATAGATTCCCTGAAAAAGGGTCCCAGGTTTGAACGATAAGAATCCTTTTGGTAATTATGACGCAGATCCCCTGTGTGTGCTTTTTTCCACAAAGGAGGAATGGCTGCTTCATCGGCTGACCGCCTATGTCATTGAAAGGGAATTCGGCAAATATGTACCTCCTTTGATCGAATCCTGGCGGCTGGCCATAAACGGGGTTACAGAGTCCCTGATAATCGGCATGAAACAGCTTTTTCCTGAATTAGAGCTGGGTCCTGACCATGATTACATTGACGATCCTGTTTGCCGGTTTGCCGTACTCGAAGCCCGTCGGCACCGGGACCGCGGGGTTTCCCTTAATATGTTTATGGGACTGCTTGTCTATTTCCGACAGGTTTATACAGACCTGATCCTTGATGCCGCATTTGATCCCCTGTATGAAAAAAACAGCATTTACATAATCCAGCGTCTGTTTGACCGGATGCTCATTGCCATTGCCATGGAATGGACCGAATATGATCAGGTCCTTTTGATCCAGGATCTCCAGGCCAACAACCGATTGATGACCAATGAGAAAAACAAGTATCTGTCCATTTTCGAAAGTCATCCCCATCATGTGTTTATCCTGGACCATGACTACCGGATCGACAACATGAATCATTCTGCAGCATCCCTGTTTTACAGGACCCGGCTGCCGGGGTCCCAGTATTACCAGGTGATAAAAGAGGGTGAACTCACCATACCAGTGCTTCGGGTGTCTGAAACCGCTCCTGGTGACAGTGCCCGGCAAAAAGCAGCCAGCACAGATCTGTTTCCCTGGCTGGCAGAAGATCTGAAGTCCTTTGGCGACAGTACAGACCCGATCCGGGATTTTGAAAAAAAAATTTCAGCGGAACACGGTTCTGTGTATTACCATATCAAACTTTCCCGCACCTTTGATCCCGGTAACCAGATCCAGGGGATCATATTATTGATGGAAGACATCACAGCCCGTAAAAAGGCAGCTGCAGCGCTGAGGCGTGAAAAAGAAAAAGCAGACCGGGCCAACCGGGCCAAAAGTACCTTTCTGGCCAATATGAGCCATGAGTTGAGAACACCGCTGAACGCCATACTCGGCTTTACCGGGCTGATGAAACGCTCTGCCGGTTTAACAGAGGAGCAGGCCAGGAGCCTGGAGATCATTACCGGCAGTGGTGAAAATCTGCTGAGCCTGATCAACAATGTGCTGGATATTTCCAAAATCGAGGCCGGTCATATGGTACGGGAAGACAGCAATGTAAATCTGAAACACCTGCTCAGGGAGATTGAAGCGATGATATCCCTGAAAATGGCCGAAAAAGGGCTGCAGTTTGAAATGTCTCTTTCACCGGACCTGCTGGACCATGTCATCATTGATCCCGACAAACTGCGGCAGGTGCTGACCAATCTTCTGACCAACGCCGTTAAATTTACCGAAAATGGCTTTGTTTCCCTGAAAGCCCATGGGGATCATTCCGATTCGGCCGGCCCTGCCTGGCTGTATTTTGAGGTAAAGGATTCAGGTATCGGCATTACCAGGCAGGATCAGGAAAAGATATTTCTCCCCTTTGTTCAGGTGGGCCTCCCCTCGGCCTCCAAATCAGGCACCGGTCTGGGGCTGGCCATCTGCAAGCAGTATACCGAACTGATGGACGGCACCATCAATCTGGACAGTGAGCCGGGAAAAGGATCAACCTTCCATGTCAGAATTCCTGTGGACATACCGGATAAATCCAGCCCGGTGCTGAGCAGACCTGCTTATGACCAAGTCATCGGCGTGACTGAAGCGTTTCAGCATATCCGGATGGTGATTGCTGAAGACAACCGCGAAAATATGCTGCTCCTTTACCACCTGCTGGACCCCCTTGGATTTGAGCTGAAAACGGTTGAAAACGGAAAAGCAGCAGTGGAAATAAACGCGAGCTGGCATCCCCGCCTGATCTGGATGGATATCCGCATGCCGGTGATGAACGGCCTGGAAGCGGCCCGGCTCATACGCAGATCCAAAAAAGGAGATGATCCAAAAATTGTGGCGGTTACTGCCCATGCCCTTGAACAGGAACGTGAGGAAATCATGGCCGCGGGGTGTGACGGATTCATCCGCAAACCCTACAAAGCATCAGACGTATACGATATGCTGGTATCCCAGCTGGGGGTAGAGTTTGTCTTTTCCCGGGGATCAGTACCCCAGGTCATGGAAAGTGGTGCTGTTGAAATTTTCAACAGCGAGTCGTTCAAAGGGATTTCAAACCTTCCAGAGGAAAAGATTCACCAGCTGAAACATGCAGCCCTGCGTCTGGATGAGGGCCAGTGTTTCAGGCTGATCAACGACCTGGGGAAGGAGTGTCAAAAATCAGGAGCTCATCTGAGACAGATGGTGGAAAACTTTCAATACAGAGACATGCTGGCGCTGCTGGACCGGGCGCTCAAGGAGGAACATGACCCCTGATGCCGCACAAACAGGTCCCCAGGCGGAGATTCTGGTGGTGGAAGACAACAGCGCCAATCTCAGGTACCTGACCGACATTCTGACCCGGGCGGGGTACCGGGTCCGGCCTGCCCCTGACGGAGAACTGGCACTGAGCAGCCTGAAAGCCGGTATACCGGATCTGATTCTGCTGGATATCCGGCTGCCCGGAATGGACGGCATTGAAATATGCCGCCGGATCAAGGCGGATCCTGAAACCGACTATCCTGGCATTGGCCCCGAGCACTCGCACCTGAAAGACAGCGGGCGCGTGGAGTACGTGTCGGCCACCGACACCGAAGCAATGGACGGCGTGCGTGTGCTGTCGGAGCAAGAGGGCATCATCCCCGCGCTTGAAACCGCTCACGCCATGGCTCCGATGCAGCGCCTGGCCCGCGAAATCGGTCCCGACGGCATCATCGTGTTCAACTGCTCCGGGCGCGGCGACAAAGACATGCAAACCATCGCCAA
>JAWOEJ010000406.1:0-6020 GCA_046482845.1 Desulfobacteraceae bacterium
TCGCGATCGCGGGCCTGCTTCGCGGAACCGCCGGCGGAGTCGCCCTCGACCAGGAAGAGTTCGGGGTTCTCAATGTTCCTGACAGGCAACCGCTGGGGGCTCTTAATCGGTCCTTCCATAAAAACTTGATAACCGAGTGTTAGCTGTTAGCTGTTAGCTGTTAGCTGAGTACTGAAGGCTGACGGCTTTCATAAAAAATTCAGCTATATATTATGATAGAGGAAATTCTGTGGAAAAAAACAATCTCATTCCCAGGGAACATATCAATTTAGCCAATTATTTTTTGTTTGCCCTGATTTTTGCCAGCCTGATCATCTGCTACAAAATGATGGAGAACTACCTTAATCCGGTAATTTTAGCCTTTATCATAGCCGGGATGGTAAATCCCTTATACCGATGGACAGAAAAAAAATGCCGGGGCAGGAAAAATATTGCCGCATCCATTATGTGTTTCATCCTGATATTTGTAATCATGGTCCCTCTGCTGCTGATCATGTCCGCCCTGGTCAAGCAGGGGATTGAGTCTTTTCAGGCCATCAACCAGTGGGTGGCGGCCGGCAACATTGAAAAAATATCCAATCTTCCTATTTTCAGCAAACTATCCGATCTTGCGGAACAATACCTTCCTGCTGCCGTCCTGGAAGCCGATATTTTAAAGGAATTTGATTTATATGCGCTGGTAAAGGACTTCTCCACCAAATCAGGAAATTTCCTTATTCAGCAGGGAGGAAACATTCTTGGAAGCGTCACTTCTGTGGTGATTGACTTTTTCCTCATGGTCTTTGTTTTTTTCTTTGTGGTTCAGAACCAGCAGGTTCTTTTTGATTACCTGTCACACCTTTCCCCGCTGTCTGCCAGACAGGAGGAAATTCTAATCGAGCGAATAAAGGATATTGCCAAATCAGCGCTGCTGGGAACCCTGATCACCGCAGCTGCCCAGGGCTTTGCCGGCGGTATCGCCTTTGTGATCTGCGGACTTCCCGGCTTCTTCTGGGGAGTGATCATGGCCTTTGCCTCACTGGTTCCCATGGTGGGCACCGCCCTGGTATGGCTGCCGGCCTCCCTTTATCTTTTTGCTTCAGGATCATGGAAATTCGGCATATTTCTTATTATCTGGTCTGTTATGGTCGTGGGCATGATTGATAATTTTATCCGTCCCTTTTTTATGCAGGGATCTGCCGGAATGAGTACTATTTTAATCTTTTTTTCTATCCTTGGCGGGCTCAGCCTCTTCGGGCTGACAGGGCTGCTCTACGGCCCTCTGATATTTGGTATCACCATGGTGCTGTTTTATATTTACGAACTTGAATTCCGTTCTTTCTTAAACGGCCAGGACAAAATGGAATCATAAAGGAGCAATTATGTTTCTAAAGCAAAAAAAGTACTGGGCCTGTCCCATTGTTTTCACCCTTATCCTTTTCTGCCTTCCATTTTTTTCCACTGCTTCGTTTTTGGACAGAGATCTGCACATTTCAGGAGAAACCATGGGCACCTACTACCATATTACCCTTGTGTCAAAAAAAGGGCTGGATAAAAACCGTCTTAAAACAAAAATAGATGCTCAGCTTGAAATGATCAACAAAAGCATGTCCTGCTTTGATCCAGACAGTGAAATTTCTGTCTTTAACCGTGCCGCCCCCCATATGATGGTTAAGGTGTCCAGGGATTTCATAACAGTCATGAAAAAGGGCCGGGACATTTACAGCATCACCAGCGGCGCCTGGGATGCCACCATAAAACCCCTTGTGGATCTCTGGGGATTTGGAACTGAAAAGGGGGTAACGGCTGTTCCCGGACAGGAGAAGATAAGTGAACTTCTGTCTCTCACAGGATTTGACAAAATTGAGATTTCAGACAAAGGACTTATGAAAAAAAATCAGTTTCTGTCACTGGATCTGGGCTCCATTGCCAAAGGATACGGCGTGGATAAAACCGCTGAACTTTTAAAACAGTGCAAAATTGAAAATTTTCTGGTTGAAATCGGCGGTGAAATCTATGCTGCAGGAAAAAACAAAAAGGAAAGTCCCTGGCAGGTGGGCATCAGCACACCAAAAAAAGGCATTGCCGCCAATGACCTGTATAAAATTGTATCTTTGAAGGACAAAGCCCTTGCCACCAGCGGCGACTATAGAAACTTTATCCGTATAAACGGAAAAACCTACGCCCACATCATCAACCCGGTAACTGGTTATCCCCCGGAAAACCAAGTGGTCAGTGCATCTGTGATTGCCGGGGACTGCACCTTTGCCGACGGCCTGGCCACAGCCCTGATGGTCATGGCACCTGAAAAAGGAACAGCCCTGGTCAACGGCCTGTCTGATACTGAATGCATGATCATTGTCCGGGAAAGCCAAAACAAATTTAAAAATTTCATGTCAAAAGGCTTTTCAGACTACCTCCAATAACAAATAAACGGCCTCATGATAGTTTTATTCTTTGTTGGGATGCTGTGCATCATGTGGGTTATACAAAAAGTTCTGTCATTGCAAATTTTTCAACATCCACCAGCCCCTTGTCTGTAATTTTTAATTTTGGAATAACCGGCAGGGCCAGAAATCCCAGGGTCATGAAAATATCCTTTAAGGGCGTACCCAGGGCATTTGCCGCTGAAACAAGGTGTTTCATGGACTGGTTTACCGTTTCAAGGCTGTGCTCTGACATCAGGCCGGCCACAGGCAGGGCAAGAGATGCTGTAATTCTGTTGTCCAGGGCAACGGCAAATCCCCCCTTCATCTCTGCCACTTCTCTTACCGCCCTGAGCATATCTTTGTCATTGGTCCCTGCTGTAATAATATTATGGGAATCATGGGCCACACTGGATGCCACAGCCCCTTTTTTCAGGCCCAGTCCGCTTACAAACCCTTTTCCTGTTCCACTGCGGCCGGAATAGCGCTCGATCACTGCAATCTTTAGAATATCCCGGTCTGGATCAGACACAGCTTCGCCCTTTTTTTCAATGGCATCTGCAGTAAAACAATCTGTAAGCACCTGGTTCTCAAGGGCTTGAATCACCTGTACCCGGCTGGATTTAAAGGGGATGGACAGATCAATTTCCCTGATATCCAGGTTCATGGCCCCGGGGCAGTCCAGTGCTGAGTTTGTAATTTCACCCAGGTACTGCCCGCTTTGTCCTGCCACCCGGCCAAGGGCAAACACCTGTTCCGGGCGGATATCATACAGGTCCCGGAAAAGAACAAAATCAGCCCGTCTGCCCGGTGCAAGGGCTCCGACTTCTTTAAGACCAAAATAGTCTGCCGGGTTGATGGTGGCCATCTGAAGGGCCCGAACCGGAGCAATGCCGGAATTAACCGCCTGCCGGACAATGTGGTCAATATGTCCCTGTTCAATAATGTCCTCTGGATGACGGTCATCCGTGCACCACATCATCCTGGGCCAGGTATGATCATTGACCGCAGGAAGCAGATCTGCCAGGTTTCTGGCGCAGGTGCCCTCCCGGATCATGATATGCATGCCCAGCCTGAGCTTTTCCAGGGCCTCCCGGGTGGTGGTGCATTCATGGTCGCTTAAAATCCCGGCTGAGACATAGGCATGGAGATCTTTTCCGGTCAGGCCCGGGGCATGGCCGTCTACAGGCTTTTTTAACCGTCCGGCCACCCGTATTTTTTCCATGACATCAGCATCAGTATAAATCACACCGGGATAATTCATCATTTCAGCCAGGGCAATTATGTCATCTTTTACAAGCATGGCTGCAGTTTTTACGGGGTCAAGCACAGCGCCGGCGGTTTCCATGGAGGTGGCCGGCACGCAGGACGGCATGGCAAAACAAATGTTCATCAGCTGATGTTCAGCAGAACTGATCATGTATTCAATTCCTTTGATGCCCAGCACATTGGCAATCTCATGGGGATCCGCCACAATGGTTGTGGTTCCTTTTGCCACAACACCTCTTGCAAAGGCTGCCGGTGTCACCATGGCGCTTTCAATATGAACATGGGCATCCACAAACCCCGGCGACACATAAAAACCGCTCAGATCAACTGCCTTCTCTGCCTTATACCTGCCAAAGCCGCAGATATAACCGTCTTTGACTGCAAAATCCTGTTTGTCAATTTCACCGGTAAACACATTAATCATATGCCCGTTGCAGAAAAGCGTATCAGCTGGTGTTCTTCCTGCAGCGGCATCAATTTTATCTTTGATATCCATCATATTATTTTTCCTCTTTTACTCGATCATCCGGTTTTTATGCCTGAAACGGGGCTTACCCGGTATCTCCAGGAAACAGACACTAAAACTGGATAAAACTGGATTATCAAGTTTATCTGTTTAAAAAAATTCCACTCCCACCACCACCATATACCAGACAAGGGGCAGAAATACGGCGGGGAGCATGCTGCCGATTCGGATTTTTACCACCCCAAGCAGATTAAAACCAATGGCCATGATCAGGACTCCGCCCACTGAAGACATCTGAGTGATCACCTCAGGCAGTAGAAACGGCTTTACAACACCGGCCGCCAGGGTAATGGCGCCCTGGTAGACAAAAACCGGAAGGGCAGAAAACATGACACCCAGACCAAAGGAAGACGACAGAACAATGGAAATTATACCGTCCAGGGCTGATTTGGCAAACAAAATCTGATGATTGTTCAGCAGCCCGCTTTCAAGGGCGCCCACAATGGCCATGGACCCCACGCAGAACAAAAGGGTGGCAGTAATAAACCCCTTGTAAAAAGGGCTCCCCCCTGGATCTCCGGCAAATTTTTTCTCAAGTCGTCTGCCAAGACCTTCAAGCCTGTCCTCGATCCTCATCACTTCTCCTGCAATACTGCCCAGGGCAAGACTGAAAATAACCACAAGCAGCTGATCTGTTTTTACGGCCCCTTTTATTCCTATGGTGATGACGGCCAGGCTGACGGCATGCATAATTGTATTGTTGTATTTTTCAGGAATCCCCCCGCGCAGGAAAAGCCCGGCAAGGGAGCCGGCAATAATTGCGGCAGCGTTGACTATGGTTCCAAACACGGTTTTCTACCCTTTGATAAAACATGATCCTGTACAGCAATTCTAAATACAAGGTATTTTAATTGAAAAACGCTCACAAAGACACCAGGATTTTTATTCGACTTTATGGCCCTTTGAGTCTTTGAGGCTTTGAGGCTTTGTGCGAGAATAAAATCAGAATTACTGGGTCCTGTAATTATAATATTGAAATTTTTCATAAAGTATATTAAATTTACCGGCTGAACATATAAAAACTTTATATGAAAGCCGCCAGCCGCCAGCCGTCAGTACTCAGCTAACAGCTTTCATGCTTTGTTGTGCCTGTCAGGGCATGGACGTACAGAATCGTTAATCATACTTGATATTCACTTTTTTTTCCAGCTTTAAAGGTGAGATCTGGTGAGGTCCCCATGGAAGAAAACATAAAACAGGAAAACCCGGCAGGCTCACGAAACTTTGATACGACCATGGAAGTGCTGTTTGAAATTTCCCTTGCCGTTTCAAACACGTCAACCCTTGAAGATTTTTACAAAGCCATACACACATCCCTGGGTAAAATTATCAATGTGGATAATTTTTATATTGCCATGATGGACTGGAAGGAAGACTACCTGTCGTTCCCCTATTTTTTTGATGAAAAAGATGAGGCATTTCCCGGTATTTTCAATTTCAGCACCACCCCTTCCCTTACCGGTAAAATTATTAAATCTGAAAAACCCCTGATGTTCACAGAAAAGGAAATCCAAAGCATCGTTAAAAGCAGGTCAGACGGCCTCGTTGGAACACCGAGTAAAATCTGGCTGGGCGCCCCTTTAAAGATAAAAAACAAGGTTACCGGCGCCATTGTGGTTCAAAGCTATAAATATGCGGATCTGTATCATGAAACCGATCTTAAAATTCTCAACCTTGTGGCCCAGCATATTGCCATTGCCATTGAAAAAAAGCAGTCTGATGAAGTGCTGAAACAGCAGAGCTTTATTCTGGAAAAAATCCTGGAAACCTCGCCGGTGGGGATCAGTCTTGTGGGAAACCGGGTGTTTAAATGGGTGAAC
>JAWOEJ010000407.1:0-10304 GCA_046482845.1 Desulfobacteraceae bacterium
TACCAAAATACTTACCCATCTTTTCCAGACAAAAAATATAAGCTTCCTATGCAAAACCAACCCGGCGTGATCCTCTGCCAAAATACAAAAAAAGTAGCAAAATTTCAGCCCGTCTGGTCCCGCATCCGATTTTATCAATCATTAAGGGACACAAAAAAGCCGGGAGAGCCCGGCATTTTTCAATTATTGGAAAAAGTCTGATCTCCTTTGGTTCTCAATGTTCCTGACAGGTAACCGCTGGGGGCTCTTAATCGGCCATTCCATAAAAACTTGATAACCGAGTTACAGGTTAAGCTGAAAAATGCCCTCCCCGGAAGCGGGCACCCCGGACCGGAAAACCGGCCCGGCAACAAAAACAGTGTAAATTCAATCGGTTCAGGGGAATATCCCATGTAACCCACAGAGCGGAGCTATGCTCAGACGGTACGGCAAATACACAAAAAAACAGCCATTTTTGAAGCACATTGTCAGCAATTCAAGCTGGTTACACCAATCCGACCCCAATAACCGAACAACCGGAGCCTGATCCCATAATGAAAACACCGCTGAGTTATGCTGAAGCTTTTAAATGGGTGTATTCCCGGTTGCCGGGGCACCGGAAGAAGCAGTTCTGGATTTTGTTTGCCGGCATGACCTCTGCTGCATTACTTGAAACCGCTGCACTTGGCGCGGTGGCGTTCTTTGCATCTACTGTCACAGACCCGCAGGTGGTGCTGGATTCCCGGTACATCGCTGGTGCCAGGGATCTCCTGTCGGCATTGGCCCTGCCAACCGGATTTCTCACCATCCCCAACGGCCTGATCCTGGCCACGGGCCTGGCCATGCTTGGCATGATCACCCTTAAAAACAGCCTCAAGGCCATTGTGGAATACTGGATGGCCAGGTTCGGCGTGGGCATTGAGGCGTTTTTCGGCGGCTGGCTGCTCCAGGGATTTTTGAACCGCCCCTATCAATGGCACCTTACCTGCAATACCGCTGACCTGGTCAATGCCGTCTCCTGGCGCACCTTTCTGGGCCGCAATTTTTTCCAGCCCTGCCTGAAGATTTTCAACAGCCTGCTCATGGTATCCATCATGGTGACCGCGCTGTTTGTGGTGCAGCCGGCCGTGTCCCTGATCGTGATCGTGATTCTGGGGTCTGCCGCCGTATTCATCTACCGGGTGATCCGCTCCCAGATTGACAAGGCTGCCACTGCTGCCAGGGATTTTCAGATTGCCATCAACAAGGAAGCCACCATGGCAATCCACGGGATCAAGGATGTCAAGATCGCCCTGAAAGAATCCCTGTTTGTATCCAAATTCCTGGAAAAGGCCGAACCCCTGTCCCGGATTCTGGGGGTGCAGAATTTTTATGCCCAGTGCCCGGTCCTGATCCTGGAGACCATCGGTTTTTTCATGCTCTGTATGGCCATCTTTGCCCTGCTGCTGTGGTTCAACACCTCCACTGCATACGCCACCGGCACCATGGCCATACTGGCGGTCACGGCCTGGAAAGCCCTGCCGGCAGTCAATTTGATATTGACCGCGATTACCAGTGTCCGCAATTCTTTGCCCTACATCTCCAGCCAGATCCAGTATTTTGACCTGATTGAATCAGATATGGCCCAAAAGCCGGCCGCTGCTGCTGCCGGACCTACCCCGATGGCATTCACTGATTGCATCCGGTTCGATCATGTTTCTTTTGCCTATCAGGGAACCGACACCCCGGTGCTCCATGACCTGAGTTTTGACATCAAAAAAGGGGAAACCGTGGGCATCATCGGTGCTTCCGGGGCCGGCAAAAGCACATTGGTGGACCTGCTCATCGGTCTGCTGCATCCGATCAAGGGAACCATTACCATAGACAACACCCCCCTGACCCCTGACAGGATTCCACGATGGCTGGCCGTGACCGGGTATGTGTCCCAGTCACCTTATATCTATGATGCCACCCTGGCGGAAAACGTGGCATTCGGCATGGACCCGAAAGATATTGACAGAGAACAGGTGAAAAACTGCTGCACCATGGCTTCCATGGATGATTTTGTCCATGATCTGGCCCATGGCATTGATTCATTCATCGGCGAACGCGGAGTCCGCCTGTCCGGGGGCCAGCAGCAGCGGGTGGCCATTGCCCGGGCCCTGTACGACAACCCGGAAGTGATTATATTTGACGAAGCCACCAGTTCCCTGGACACCCGAAGTGAAAAAGCGATCCAGAATACAATCTACAGCTTCAAGGGCCGCCAGACCCTGGTGGTCATTGCCCACCGTCTCTCCACAGTGGAAGACTGTAATAAAATCATCTGGCTGGATAAAGGGAGGATAAAAATGACCGCCCCACCCCGTGATGTTCTGCCTTTGTTCACAGACCAGGAGGATTCGAATATGTCTTCCACAAGTTGTTTGAACTGATTTTTCCTTCGTGGAAGCTGTTCCTGGGCCTACAGGGCCTAGGCACATAATCTGCACGGGTTGCTATTCCTATGAATAGAGGGATGTTGTATGGAATATAAAAATATTGCTCCATTTATCAACAGACAGGAAGAGATGGCCTATATCCAGCAATGGATTGAAGAAGAGCCCAAAAGTATCCTGTTTTTCTATGGCCCCAAATCCAGCGGCAAGACCACCCTCATCTATAAGTTTGTTGACGAGCATCTGAGCGATGAAAAAAAGTTCTCGGTCAAGCTCTTTAATTTGCGTGAAGTGCTTCTCTTCAATTACGAGGATTTCCTGGAGTGTTTTTTTGAACTCGGTTATCAAGTTTTTATGGAAGGGCCGATTAAGAGCCCCCAGCGGTTGCCTGTCAGGAACATTGAGAACCAAAGGAGATCAGACTTTTTCCCTGCCAGGCGTTGCGACAATCAAGCTGTTTGAGGACCAGTGGCCGCAGGTCGCCGATTTTTAGCCTGGCAGGGGAAAAGTCCTCCGTCGGTCGCTGTTCTGACAGGGCAACCGCTGGGGGCTCTTAATCGGCCCTTCCATAAAAACTTGATAATCGAGTGTTAGTTTTTTTATGATCAGGGAAAAGCGGGCAACCCTTATGCTCCATGGCAGTTTTTTTCTTCTTTAAAAATTTCATAGAATATGTTAGTTTTAGAAAGATAGGAATTTAACAATTTTCATTTATTCCAAATGGTTATATCTATGCCAACTTTTTGGAAATGCATTAGAATTTTAATAATAAGGAGAAAAACCCATGTCACTGGAATTAAAACACAATATTTCGCTGCTTTATCAGAAAACTCAAAAGCTTCAGGAGTATCTTTGACCTTGGTGTAAAACGGGACCGTCTCCGGGAGCTTGAAAGTTTCATGGCCAGAGAGGATTTCTGGGATGACCCGGAATCTGCAACTGACCTTTTAAAGGAGCGGACCACCCTGCTTGGCCATATTGAAAGGTGGGATACCCTTCACAGTGAAGTGGAAGATGCAGAACTGCTTCTGGAAATGGCCCATGAAGAAGAAGACAGGGATGCTGAACGGGATGTGGAAAATCAGATTTCAGCTCTGGAGAAAAAAATCAGGCAGTTTTCCCTGGATATAATGATGGATGGCGAAGATGATACCAAAAATGCCATTGTTTCGATAAATGCCGGTGCCGGTGGGACTGATTCCCAGGACTGGGTGGAAATACTCTTCAGGATGTATACCCGGTGGATGGAAAAAAAAGGGTACAAATATCAGGTGGTGGATCTGCAGCCTGGAGATGAGGCCGGCATTAAAGGGGTGACCTTTACAGTGACCGGTGTCAACTGCTATGGATTTATGAAAGTCGAGACAGGGGTGCACCGGCTGGTGCGCATTTCTCCTTTTAACTCCAATGGTAAAAGACACACCTCTTTTGCTTCGGTTTTTGTTACGCCTGAATTAAAGGATGACATAAAAATAAATATTGATGAGGGCGATTTAAGAATAGATGTATACCGGGCAAGCGGAGCCGGGGGCCAGCATGTCAACAAAACCAGCAGTGCTGTAAGGATTACCCATTTCCCCTCAGGCATAGTGACCCAGTGCCAGCAGGAATCCTCCCAGCATAGAAACAAAGAAATTGCCATGAAGGTTCTCAAGTCAAGGCTGTACCAGCTGGAAAAGGAAAAGCAGAACCAGAAGATGCAGGACCTTCATGACAATAAGGATGATATTGCCTGGGGAAGCCAGATTCGATCCTATGTGCTACATCCCTATCAGATGGTAAAAGATCATAGAACCGACCAGGAGGTCGGTGATATCAACAGTGTGCTTGACGGAGACCTTGATCCGTTTATAGAAGGGGTGCTGCTTTCAGGTAAGATAAAGTGAATCCGGTTGATATTCTCAAAGATACCTGCAGGCCGGGTTCTCTGGTGTATGAGGTGTTAATGCGTCACGGCGAGCAGGTGGCCAGGAAAAGCCTTGACATTGCAGAGTCTGTTTCATCGGTTCCCCTGGACAGAAATTTTATCTATGAGGCTTCCCTGCTCCATGATATCGGCGTATGTAAAACAAAGGCGCCCCTGATCGGATGTTACGGCCGGGCGCCTTATATCTGCCATGGCGTTCTGGGCCGGCATATGCTGGACAATATGGGGCTGTCTGGCCACGGCCTTGTGTCGGAACGTCACACAGGGGCCGGGCTGACTGCTGAAAACATAGAAACAAATCATCTTCCCCTGCCCTGTCGGGATATGGTACCCGTTACAATAGAGGAAAAAATCATCTGCTTTGCAGACAAGTTTTTTTCAAAAAAACCGGGATCTGACACCCGGGAAAAAAGTTTTGACGAGGTGCTTTGCGGTCTTGAAAAACTGGATAAGGGCCATGCCAGGCGGTTTCTGATTCTTTGCGATGAGCTGGCTTATACCCGTTGACCTGAAATCCCTCGGGTTATTGATAAATCTTACTTTTCAATTCCTTCATGGCTTTTACGATATCTTCAAAGGCCTCGTGCATGCCTTCAGAGCTGGAGGTTATTGAATTTGATGTTTCTTTTTCTGCCACAGCGCCATCCTGAAGTCCTGCTTTAAGGGTCTCAAGTTTTTTCGCATGCTGTTCAAACTCCATGCGGAGCTGTTCTTCCATGTCGTTGATACAGTCGGTATTGATTTTGTTGATGAGTTCATCTGCCTCTGCCATCAATTGATCGATATCTTGTTTTTCTTGCTTGTCTGACATCACATGTCTCCTTTTGTTGAAAATTCAGTGAAAATAATATTTAATTTATACCTTAAAATGACGAAAAAATCAATTTTTTTTTAAGCAGCCCATCAGATAAAGGCCCTCCAGATCGGTTCACACAGGAAATCTTCTTGCTGCTGCTTTACTATACCTGTATAATAAAATGATTAATAAAGCGGTCTGCCTGGGTGGCGCCGGGACTGGGCGCAGGGCAGAGGCTTCTGCAGCGGATATGATATTAATCAGGAGGCGCAATGCCGGATTTGTTACTGGGAATCGATCTCGGGGGGACTAAACTTGATTTTCTGCTGGCTGATGAAAACGGCATTTTTCTGTATGAAAACCAATACGACAGTCCTTTTAAAAAAACAGGGAAAGCTCTTGGTCGTGGGAAATCAGAAGTGCTGCTGGATACAATACTGACACAGATCCCCAAAAAACACAGAGTGGCGGCCTACATCTCCCGGAAAAAATCTTTGTTTTTAAAAGAAGCCAGAAATGCCATGGGCAGATTTGATATTGCAGGCATCGGTGTAAGTCTTTGCGGTAAAACCTGGGAGCATGAAGGGAATATTATGATAGCCGGCGGCAACACCCCCATGGGGTTTGCCGCGCATCCAGGCAGTGGCAGAACCGGGATTGTGGTCATGGGCGCCAGATCAGACTGCCCGATTAAGGCGGCAAATGACGGCAGCGCCGCAGCCACTGCCCAGGGCATTTACTATCAGGTGACCCATGGCATAGACCCAGAAGAAACCGCTTATTTTATACTGGGAACCGGGTTTGGATGCGGCATCCCAGGCTGTGATATACCGGCAGAGATCGGCCATATTCCGGTTGCCTTTATGCCGGAAGTGCTCTGGCAGACCTGTGGGTGTACTACAGGATACCCCACGTCATGTGCGGAGAACTATGTGTCAGGCAGGGGAATTTCCAATTGTGCCAAAGTGCTGCTGTCACTCAAGGGCAGTCCGGTTTTAAAAAACATCTCACCGTGTTTTGGCCGGCAGGGTAATTTTTCGGATCTGTCTGAACTGGCAGCAGATTCCAGAATGAACCGCCATGCCGGAATTGATGCAAAAACCGTTATGGATTATGCAAAAAACAATGCAGACGGTCTGGCTGTTTTTATTGCAGATCTTGCAGCACAGGTAACCGCAGATGCGGCCATTGCCGTTGCACAGCTGTTTGGCCTGCAGCGTATCGGCATCGGAGAAAGTGTGGCCCGGTTAAACCCCTGGCACGTGGACAATATTGCAGAAAAAGTGGCAGACCGCACCAGAAACAGCAACATGCTGAGCCCATCTTTAAAAGTGGAATTGACTCCCGTAAACAACCCTGCCAAGTTTGGGGCATTGTCCCTGGTGGTGCCTGAATCAAAATATGAAATCTGGGCAGAAAAAATGGCCGCACCCGTGCAAAAAAAATTACCGGCCGGATTATAAAAGGATCGTCCATGACCATACGCACAAACGGCATCCTCATGCACATAAGCAGTCTTCCCGGCAGATACGGTATCGGTGATCTGGGGCCTGCAGCCTATGGGTTTTCCGATTTTCTGTCTTTAGCCGGCCAGCAGATCTGGCAGGTACTGCCCCTGAACCCTGTTGACCCCCAAAGCGGTTCTCCCTACAGCAGCCCGTCAGCGTTTGCAGGCAACCCTTTGCTGATAAGCCTGCATTTTCTCATCCGTGCAGGTCTTCTGTCTGTGGATGAAACCCTGCCTCAACAGCCATTTTCCAATAACCGCGTTGATTATCCAGCTGTAGCAGAATATAAGCACACCCTTTTCCAGCTGGCTTTTGAACGCCTGGAGCAACAAAGGAAAGTCCTTGTGGGCTTTGACCGGTTCTGCGCCCGGCAAAAGGCCTGGCTGGATGATTATGCCATATACATGGCCCTCAAAGCGCATTTTAACCAGGCCGTCTGGCAGCAATGGCCGGAGCCGTTACGGGACCGGCACCGGGATGCCCTGGAAAAGATGCAAAACACACTGGCCCGGCAGATCAGATTTCATAAATTTGTACAGTTTTTGTTTTTCCGTCAATGGCAGGCACTCAAAGACTACTGCAATCAACGCAGTATCCATCTGTACGGAGATCTTCCCATCTATATGCCCTTTGACAGTGCTGATGTCTGGAGCTGTCCCCAGCAGTATAAACTGGATGAGAACAAATCACCCCTGGCCGTGTCAGGGGTTCCCCCGGATTATTTCAGTGACACCGGTCAACTCTGGGGCCACCCGGTGTACGACTGGGAATACCTTCAGAAAACCGGTTACACCTGGTGGATCAACCGGTTTGCACATAATTTTGACCTGTTTGATCTGGTTCGGATTGATCATTTCAGAGGGCTGGTGGCATACTGGGAGGTTGCAGCCTCGGCAAAGACCGCTGTGGACGGGCAATGGGTGCAGGTACCCGGGGATGATTTTTTTACCCGTTTAACCATGCGGTTCGGACGGCTGCCGGTTATCGCCGAAGACCTGGGAACCATTACACCGGATGTGCGTGAGTGCATGGAAAAATTTCAATTGCCCGGTATGCGGGTGCTGCAGTTTGCCTTTGGTGAGGATTTTCCCCACGGTTCTTTTTTGCCCCATCACCATATCCGAAACTGCGTTGTGTATACCGGGACCCATGACAACAACACCCTCCGCGGCTGGTTTGAAGAGGAACTTACGACCCAGGCAAAGGCACGTCTGCAGTGCTATATGGGAACGCATATTTCTGCAGAAAATATCCACCGCCAAATGATGCGCCTGGCCATGATGTCTGTGGCTGATACGGTGATCATCACGCTCCAGGACATTCTGGGTCTGAACAATGATGCCCGGCTGAACATCCCGGGCGGTACACAGGACAACTGGCAGTGGCGGCTGCCAGGGAAAAAATTGACAAAACACCATGCCGCATGGCTCAAAAAGACCACAGCGGCCTATGGCAGATGCAGGGTGTCATCAGACTGACCCTGATTTTTGATCAGGTTCTGATAAAAGCCATAGTCTGCCAAGGCAATACAGGTCCATGAAAAGTGTTGCTCTCTTCTTTTGGGGGGGCTGTTGCATACATAGGAAGGTTTTTGATGTTTTTCCCCTATTTTAAACCATCTGCTTGCATCTGGTTTGATTTTTATCTATAATAACAAGTATGACTGGTGAAAAAAGAAATTTATTAAACCGAATTTTTCTTAACTGGCCCAAAGGAACAGTGGCCACTCTGAAGTGGTTTAGAGACCATGGCGGATATCAGCAGTTACTGGACTACTATCAGAAAGCGCCCTGGGTGACGAAAATTGGAAGCGGGGCATACATTCAATATGGCGATTCTGTGGATTGGCGTGGGGGATTGTATGCGGTTCAGAAGCAATTGCGCCTTCCCGTGTACGTGGGCGGAAAAACGGCCCTGGATTTATCAGGTTTCGGACACAATCTCCAGTTGGGGCCTACAAAAACCATCTATCTTTTTTCATCTGAATCCGTTCGGCTGCCGACTTGGTTCGTGAAATATGAATGGGAGGACAATCTGTGTTTCAAGCGCTTACATATTTTTCAATCGCTGTCGGATACCGGATTGATGCCCTTTAGTTCAGGCAGTTATGAAATAACCGGATCTGCACCGGAACGTGCCATGATCGAATTGTGTGCGCTGGTTCCCGGTTACCATTCGTTTGAAGAGGCCGGACATTTCATGGAGAGTCTTTTGTCATTGCGAACCGCAAAACTGCAGACCCTTCTGGAAGCATGCCGTTCCATAAAAGCAAAACGGTTATTTTTGTATCTTGCTGACACACAGGATATGCCCTGGTTTCAGAAATTGAATATAAAAAATATTGACCTGGGAAAAGGGAAACGCCAAATTGCAGCCGGTGGAAGTCTGAACAAGAAATATCAAATAACCGTTCCGGATGTAAACAAACCCCTCAGCGTAGCGGATATCCCATGAGACTGGAAAAATATTTTGATCAGGCCAGGCTGATGCTTTCAGTTCTTCCGATTGTCGGGATGGAAAAAAAATTTGCTTTAAAAGGCGGAACCGCCTTGAATTTTTTTCATTTGAATATGCCCCGGTTATCGGTGGACATCGATCTGACCTTTCTTCCTGTAAAATCAAGGGATGATACAGTGAAGGATATTGACGATGCACTGGGCAGAATTTCTGATCGTGTCACCAGACTGTTCCCGGGGTGCCGGATTCAAAAACGGAAGATCAAACATACCGATTATACATACAAGCTGATTATAATCCATCAGGGCCTTGTGGTTAAAATAGAACCGAATCTGATATTGAGGTGCATCTGTTTTCCGCCGGTGTGTATGGTGTTATGCAGAAAAGCCAGTAACATATTTAAAATGGAAATGGAGGTCCCGGTACTGTCTTTTGCCGATATTTATGGCGGCAAAATCTGTGCAGCCCTGGACCGTCAGCATCCGCGGGACTTATTCGATATCACGCTGCTTTCAAAGACATGTGGCCTCACTGATGAAATTTGTCAGGCGTTTGTTGTATATCTGGCCAGCCACAACCGGCCCATGTCAGAATTGCTTTCTCCCAACTTTAAAGAATTCAGACAGATTTATGAAACTGAATTCAAAGGCATGACTTCAGTGGATATCAGTTACCGGACAATTGAGAAAACAGCCAAATCATTGCCTGATCTGATTTTGTCCAGACTGTCACAAAAGGACAGAAAATTTTTGTTGTCGGTTAAAATGGGACGTCCTGATTTCAGTTTGCTTCCGGTTTCAGGCCTTGAAAATTTTCCGGCAATCAAGTGGAAGATCCAAAATATTCTGAAAATGGAAGCAAAAAAGAGAATGGCGGCAACTGAAAAATTGAAATCAATTTTAAATGTCTCTTGATGGGCGGAATTCACAGTTTTTAAAAAACATCTCACCGTGTTTTGGCCGGCAGGGTGATTTTTCGGATCTGTCTGAACTGGCAGCAGATTCCAGAATGAACCGCCATGCCAGAATTGATGCAAAAACCGTTATGTATTACGCAAAAACAATGCAGACGGTCTGGCTGTTTTTATTGCAGATCTTGCAGCACAGGTAACCACAGATGCGGCCATTGCCGTTGCACAGCTGTTTGGCCTGCAGCGTATCGGCATCGGAGAAAGTGTGGCCCGGTTAAATCCCTGGCACGTGGACAATATTGCAGAAAAA
>JAWOEJ010000211.1:0-3972 GCA_046482845.1 Desulfobacteraceae bacterium
CAAGCTGAAAAACCCCTGTGGTATCGGCCTTTGCAAGGAGTTCAAAGGTTTTTTTGTCTGCCATGTCAAGATGAAGCAGATCGGGAACCGGTTTGGACTGCTTTTTTAAGAGCGCTATGGTGTTTTTTATAACGGTGAGATTTCTCAATCCCAGAAAATCAAATTTTACCAGACCCAGCATTTCAACATAGTTCATGACAAACTGGGTCAGGGTTTCTCCTTCTTTTCCCTTGTACAGGGGAAGATACTCCACCAGAGGTTTATCTGAGATGACCACCCCGGCGGCATGGGTGGATGCGTGTCTGGGGAGCCCCTCAAGCACCAGTGCAATTTTGAGCATTTCCTCTTTAACAGGATCGGAATCAGCCTTTTCCTGAATCGCGGGCACCTCTTTAACCGCCTCGGTAAGGTTTTTGACCCCGTCAGGTATCATTTTGGCAATTTCATCCACCTCGGCAAGGGGAATGGACAACGCCCGTCCCACATCACGGATCACTGCCTTGGATTTTAGTTTTCCAAAGGTGATGATCTGACAGACATAGTCTCCTCCGCCATATCGGTCAATCACATACTTGTAAACCTTTTCCCGGCCCTCTATACAGAAATCAACATCAATATCAGGCATACTGATCCGGGCGGGATTGAGAAACCGCTCAAAAATAAGACCGTGTTCAATGGGATCAAGGGCTGTGATATCCATGGAAAAGGCAACCATGGAGCCGGCTGCAGAACCCCGGCCGGGACCTACTGGCACCCCGTTGGCCAGGGCATACTTGATAAAATCCGATACAATGAGAAAATATCCCGGAAACCCCATGTCCAGAATAATTTTTATCTCATATTCCAGGCGGTCACGGTACAGGGTTTCATCGACATCAGGGTTTTTTGCTTTTATACCGGCAAATCTTTTTTCAAACCCTTGCCTGACCTGGCGGATAAAAATGTCGTCCACATTTTCATCCACATTTTCATCATTAATTTCTCCAGTGGTGTAGCGGGGAAAATGATAGGTTTTATCATCAAATTTTACATTGCACTGCTCTGCAATTTTACAGGTATTTTCAATGGCACCTGGATAATTCTTAAAATCGGATATCATTTCATCCGGCGATTTAAAATAGAGCTGGTCAGAATCGAAACGAAACCGGCCGGCATTATCCAGGGTGTCTCCTGTCTGGATACAGAGCAGTACTTCATGGGCCCTTACATCATTTCGTGATAAATAATGGCAGTCGTTGGAGGCCACCAGGGGTATGGAAAGGCGGCGGCTCATATCCAGAAGGGCTGTATTTACCTCTTCCTGAATCTGCATACCGTTTTTCTGAACTTCCAGATAAAAATTTTCCTGACCAAAGGTATTCTGATAAAAGGCTGCGGCCTCGTCTGCTTCCTTTATCTTTTTTTCAATAATTCTCTGGGGAATTTCACCCTTAAGGCAGGCTGAAAGGGCGATCAGTCCACTGCTGAATTTTTTTAAAAGATCCTTGTCAACCCTGGGCTTATAGTAAAACCCCCTTAACTGGGCAATGGAGGCAAGCCTGCATAAATTGGAATACCCTTCCCTATCTTTGGCAAGCAATACCAGATGATTGAGGTTTTTATTGTCTTCCGGAGTTTTATCCTTAATTGTTCTGGGCGCAACATATACTTCACACCCGATGATGGGTTTAATACCGGCCTTGTTCGCCTTTTCATAAAATTCGGCAATTCCGAACATGGTGCCGTGGTCTGTAACGGCCACGGCATCCATATTGAATTCACGGGACCGCGCCAGAAGATCATCAATGCGTATGGCACCATCAAGAAGTGAATATTCAGTATGTACATGAAGATGGTAAAACCCGGGAGCAGATCCGTTCATAATAAACCTGATTTCTATTTTATGCTGTCTACACTGTAGTTGGGCGCTTCCTTTGTAATAATAACATCATGTACATGGCTTTCCCTTAACCCTGCTGCAGATATTCTTACAAAACTGGCCTTTTTTCTTAAATCATCAATGGTTCTGGCGCCTACATACCCCATGCCTGCCTTGAGACCGCCGGCCATCTGGGTGATATTCTCCTGTATGGTGCCTCTATAGGGAATTCTGCCCACAATTCCCTCGGGAACCAGATCCTGATCCGCGTCACTGTCCTTTTGATAATACCGGTCACTGGACCCTTTTTTCATGGCCTCCACCGATCCCATTCCCCTGTATGCCTTGTAGCTCCTGCCCTGGAAGATAACAATTTCTCCGGGGCTTTCCCTGGTCCCTGCCAGCAGGCTGCCCAGCATAACGCAGTTGGCACCTGCTCCCAGGGCCTTGACAATATCTCCTGAAAATTTAATACCCCCGTCTGCTATAATGGGTACTCCGGTTTCCTCGGAAATTCTTCTGCAGTTCATAATGGCGGTCAACTGCGGTACCCCCACCCCTGCAACAATCCGGGTGGTGCAGATGGAGCCGGGGCCGATTCCGATTTTCACCCCGTCACTGCCTGCGTCAATTAATGCTTTTGCCCCCTTTTCAGTGGCCACGTTTCCGGCAATTATCTGGGAATCCGGAAAATTAGATTTGATTTTTTTCACTGCTGACAGCACATTATGGGAATGACCATGGGATGTATCAATAACAAGGGCATCTACCCCGGCGGACAGCAGGGCCTCGGTACGCTCCATCATGTCCGATCCCACCCCTATGGCAGCTCCTGCCCGCAGCCGGCCAAAGGAATCCTTGCATGCATTGGGGTATTTCTTTATCTTTTCTATATCCTTGATGGTTATCAGACCTTTAAGTTTTCCAGCTTTATCAACCACCAGCAGTTTTTCAATTCTGTGCTGGTGAAGCAGGGTTTTAGATTCTTCCAGGGAACAGCCCTCTGCCACAGTGACAAGATTTTCTGAGGTCATCACTTCCCTTGCAGTTCTTTCAAGCCGGGTTTCAAAACGCAGATCCCTGTTTGTTACAATGCCTACAAGTTTGCTTCCCTCTGTTACAGGAATGCCTGAAATCCTGTATTTAGCCATGATTTTCAATACGTCAGATATGGAAACATCCGGAGCAATGGTGATGGGATCAACTATCATTCCGCTTTCTGATTTTTTAACCCGGTCCACTTCGATCACCTGCTCTTCAATGGACAGGTTCCTGTGAATAAATCCAAGGCCTCCTGCCCTGGCCATGCTGATGGCAGTCCGCGCTTCAGTGACTGTATCCATGGCTGCACTTACAATGGGAATATTTAAATTAAGTGATTTTGTCAGCTTTGTTCCTGTTTCTGCCTCATCGGGCAGAATAGCTGAATAATCCGGCACCAAAAGCACATCGTCAAAAGAAAGCCCTTCCGCGGCCTGTATGTTTGTCATCACCACCTCCTTATGACCTTATAATTGTTTTTACTCGATGATCAAGTTTTTATATCTGATTTCTCGAAAACAGGGTCAGGCCTGTCCCCTCACAGGTAAATGTCAACATTAAAAAACTTGATCATCGCGTTTTAATAAAAAACAGGATATACCACGCCCTTGAAATTATAGCAATCCTATCTTGTCCCGGGATAAAAAATCTGCCCCAGCCCTTTTGTCAGACATTGATAATATCTTTCAAATTTTCAGCTTTTGTGCTATAAAATAAATGATAAAGTACATCAGAATTCAGAACAAAGACAAAAAAATTGTTGTGGTACAGTTCCGGTTTAACCTGTAGAAATTAAAAATGGCTTAAGGGATCTGGAAGAAAATATTATACGCATATTGCGCAGGATTTTTTTGGGAGATCCCTAACCAGTGGATAATAAAGATGCTGATAAAAATAAACAGTGAAAACCCCCAGCCCCGGCAGATAGATCAGGTGGTTGACATACTTAAGCGCGGCGGGATTATTGCTTACCCTACAGATACGTTTTACGGTATCGGCTGCGATATCATGAACAAAAAAGCCATTGAAAAAGTATACCAGATCAAGCAGAGGGACAAAAAAAAACCCTTCAG
>JAWOEJ010000308.1:0-9371 GCA_046482845.1 Desulfobacteraceae bacterium
GGTTAGTACCGTTAGTTAATAAACAATTAAAAACTGAATATGCAAACTGGATCAGATTGACAAAAGAAGAAAAAAGGCGTTGGGTGGAATTCGATACCTTCCTGAAATAGCTAAGCTCATTTTGAACGGTTTCAACACCCTAATAAAGTATATATATATAAAACCCACATGTCTTGGCGGACACAACGAAGCTTGAAAGCTATTCGTCGCCGGTAACCAGCAGGAAAAAGTTTGTAATTGTTTACAGGAAGCTGATTACTGAAGGCTTTCATATAAAATTATTACAGGTATTAAATCAGTTCCTTTTCTGCTCAAGCTGAACAATTTTAGGGGTAATAAAAATCAACAGCTCGTTTTTCTTCTGCTCTTCGCTGTTGGAACCAAAAAGAACGCCCAGCCCCGGAATGTTTGATAAAAAGGGGAACCCGCTGGCACTCTCACTGATTGTTGTTTTTACAATGCCGCCGATGACAATGGTGTTGCCGTCATTGATCAACAGCTCTGTTTCAGCCTCATTGGTCGACAGGGAGGGGATACCCTCGGTAACTGAGTCAATATCATTTTTGGTAATCATGACACTCATGGCAATGCGTTTATCCGGGGTAACGTGGGGGGTGACCTCAAGGAGAAGGTCAATTTCCTTGAACTCCACAGATGATCCGCCGGCGTCATCACGTTCCAGGTAAGCATATTCAAGGCCCTGCTTGATTTTTGCCTTTTTATTGTCCAGGGTCAACACCCTCGGAGATGAGACAATTTTAATATCTCCCTTGATTTCAGATGCGGTAAGGGTTGCGTTCAGGGAAAACGGTGTTCCTGTTATACGGCTGAAGGTATATCCAATGCTTGAATCACTGGCCACGGCATGGTTCATGGACACATCAAATCCGTAAAAGCCGCCTAAGTCGCTGCGGTATACATCTTCACTGGACATTCCCCAGTTGATTCCGATTTTTTTGGAAAAATTTCTGCTGACCTCCACCACTTTTGCGGAAATCATGATCTGGGGCGTTACCTTGTCCAGACGGTAGATCAGCTCCTTGGCCTGATCAATTTTAGACCGGGTGTCCGTCATGATGATCATATTGGTTCTGGAATCAACACTTAAGCTCCCCCTGTCCGGTGTGATCAGTTTTTCCAGATGCGGCCTGATATCGACTTCCGCATTGGAGTAATTAATGGGAATATACTCGGTTTCCATGGGCTCCAGGCTTTTCTGCTGTTCAGCTGATCTTTTTTTGGATTCCAGGGCAGCCTGGCGCAGCTCCTCTTCCTGCTTCATGGTTTCAAGGGTTGCAATCCTGACAATATTCCCCTCCTGAACCTGGCCCAGCCGGTTCATCTTTAACACAAGATCAAGCACCTGATCCCAGGGTACCGGATGTTCCAGCGTCAGCGTCACGTTTCCTGTAACATCTCTGTCCACGGCAAAATTTTTGCCGCTGACACTCTGAAGAATTCGAAATACATTTTTTATGTCTGTTTCAAAAAAATCAAGGCGTATCTTTTCTCCGGTATACCGCTTCTCTTGGCCTGATAAATCCTTTAGATCCTCTTGTTTTTTGAAATCTTCCTGTCTTTTTTGAGATTCCTGTTGTTTTATGCTGTTTCTGCCGGGCGGTTCAGCAGCACTTTGTTGAGCCCCTTTTTTGGCTGTCTCAAGAGCAGATGGTTCCAGGCTTGACATTTTTGCCGTCTCAAAAGAGGGGGGGGGCAGGGGCGACGGTTCAAAACTCAACAGAATTCTGTCCTCATCCTGGACGATCTGATAGGGAACCTGCTGCCGCAGGGTCACCTCTATTCGGGAGGCGTTTTCTCCAGCATTTCTGTTCACTGGCAAAACCTGGGCCACAGCGGACTTGAAATACTTTGTCACCAAAGGTCTTTCCCGGTAATCCGGAATATCCGTATTGATCAGATCCAGCTGAAGATCGTTGTTTTCTTGTCTTTTCAACTCATATTGAGCCGGCCTTGTGGTGGTAACAACAATTTCTGACCTGCCGTCATCCCTTACCGTAAAATCAATCCCTGACAGGACTGCACTCTCGCCCTGCTCATCATCTGATAAAGAGGATGTCAAGGCAGACGGCGCCGTCTGGCCAGGGCTTTCCTCCCGGGCAGGAGGGGAGTCTGCCTTATCTGTTTCAGCGGTCCAATTTTGTTTTTTATCAAAAATAATCCTTAAAACATCATCTGTTTCCTGAACTTTATAATCCAGATTGTCCTTTAAAAGGATTTCCACAACAGCCGTGGTTTCTTCCTCATCCGCATAGGAAACGGCAATATCTGAAATACACTCAATTTCAGGCGGTTCTGTTTCTCCCAGATGTTCGCCAAGGACGGTGTCCGGCAGGTAAACTGCAACGGCCAGGGGGAAGGACTGTTTTACAGAGGTATAGGTCAGTTTGCGGTTGCCCATGATATTCACTGCCACAGAATCGGCCGTCTCAACTGTTTTTATCTGGTTTACCACACGCTGATCGTCTTGTTTAACAATGGATGCAGATTCCTGACCCTCTTGTTTTTTCTCCAGGGCAACGCATCCTGAAAAAAAGAATAACATCAATATAAGGGATGTCCCTTTACATGCCAGGTTGTACAATTTTAGTGGTGAACGCAACATATCAGCCCTCATTCTTTTTTATGCAATTTCATTTCCCTGGAACGTTCTTCAAAATCACCTTTGAAATTCTTCACACGCTCCTGAATTATGATCCTGTCCCTTTTAATGTCTGCTACTCTGCCGCTGTTTTTTCCGATATAGGTGCCAATTCTTACAATGTATCCCTTGCCGCCTGATTCTTCGACCATGGCCATGTTGCCGGATTCTGCACCCACAATGGCAACCAGTTTCATCTGACTGTAATCCAGTTTTTCCAGGGGGGTTAAAATTCTTTCAGGCGCCTTTTTCACATCCCCTTCTTTTGCCTTTCCTTCTGCCTGCTTTTCCGTTTTAATAAGCGGGGCAAAGGGATCCACTCTTCCCTTGGACACATAGGCCGGTATTCCGGTTTTGGCTTTGATGCTTTTTCGGTCAGGAACATCTTTTACAGGCTTATCTGCATCTACAGGCTTATCTTTATCTACCTCTATCACAGGCTTGTCTGCATCGATCACGGGCTTATCTCCATCAATCACAGGTATATCAGCATGAGTTTTTACATTTTTTTCCGGTGCTGTTGTTTCAGAAAAAACAGGTTTTCTATCGAGGGTGTCTTTTAGCGCCTTTGCCTGGTCAAGGGCAGCAGAAGGCTTTAATTCCATGGAAGAATTCTTGTCTTCCCCTTTTCCTGGAATGGTGTCCACCGTTTTTTCTATAATTTCTTCAGGTTTAGCTGATTTCTTTCCAGTATCATCTGACACATTTTCTGTGTTGTCCGGTTTTTCTGCCGCTTTTGTGTGAACCGGCTCAACCCGCTCAGGCATTTTTGCAACCACCACTTCAGGCTCTGATTTAACAGATTTTTCCTGTTTCTGTTCACATGCGGCAGATATCAGAAAAATCAGTCCCACTGCAAAAAGAATCCATATTTTTTTAGTAACCATCATCATTTATTTTTTTCTTTTACGCCTTTTATTGGATTTGTCCTTGTTCTCTTCTTCTTTTTCCAGAAACATATAGGTAACCGCAGTACACGATGCAACAAGGTCATCCCCCCCTTTTAGCGGCGCCATACTGATATCTTTTATGTTTACCGTACGATACAGCTTTGACACACGGTCAAAAAAATGGCCCAGCTGATGATACCGGCCCTGCACCTTGATGGAAACGGGAATTTCCGCATAATACCCTTTGACCTGCTCCGGCTGGGGTTTGAACAAAAGAAAATCAAGACCGGCATTGTTGCCTGAATCTGAAACAGCTGTAAGAAGGGAGGGGATCTCCTTTTCTTCCGGAAGGGCATGCATGGCCCTGTTGAACTCGGCCTGGACCGCACTCATCTTTTTTTCCCATTCTGGAAGACTGGCCGCCTTTCTTTTGAAAGTGGCAAGGGTTGTTTTCGCCTTTGTATAGTCTTTTTTCAATTTTGTCAGTTGTTCATGTCTTGGCATATAAAAGAAGTACCACCATCCGCCAGCAATAAGAACAAAAGCAACCAGGCAGATAAGAATACGCTTGACCCTTGTAAGCTTTTCCACTTTTGCAAAAAAAGGAGCTGTTTTCTCACTTATCCTTTCTTTTATGCTTAATTTTTTCTCCTGGTTCATTTTTTCCCTTTCTGATCTGCCTTTGCTGCAGCGGGCTTCTTTTTACAGGACAATTCAAAGGCTTTTAAATTAAACTCCTTGGCAAATGTTTTTAATTCAAGGGTTTTCAAATCAACAGTACTGAAAAGAAAGGATCGTTCCAGACTTGTCATAAAATCAGCCACAATTTTGTTGTCATAGGCAAGGCCCTTGACTTCCACACGGGCTTCATAGGTTTTAAGACTGGTCAGCCACATTTTACCGGGAATAATCAGATCTGTCATCTCGTCAAGGAGGGTTACTGATTCCCGTCTTTTGGACTGAAGCGCACTTATTGTTTCAAGTTTTTTCTTGAGATTGTCAAGATCTTTCTTTATTTTTGTAACACGTTCAGCCTTGTCACGATACAGAGCAATCTGACTGTTTGCACTGGCAATATTCTGCCGCACCCTGTGAATTTTTTTATCAACAAGAGTGGTATAGTAGTACAGAACCGCACTGAACAGAAAGATCATCAGTATAAAAATTGAGACCTGCCTGCGAACATTCTCTTTTCTTCTTGCCGCCCTGAACGGTAACAGATTTATCCGTATCATTTATCATCCATTTGTCTTAATGCCAGTCCAATAGCTATGGGAGCCAGGGGGGCCAGACTTTTTTCTGAGGTAAGGCCTTTATCCTCCACTTTCAACCCGTCAAAGGGATTAAAAATGGTAACATCAATACCTGGTGCCTCCGCTGAAAGGGTCTGAATAAAATTTTTAATTGAAGCCCCTCCTCCGCACAGCACTATTTTTTCAACATCTCTTTCATTGGATTTTGACTGGAATGTTTGAATAACACTTGAAATTTCCGAACACCAGGACTTGAATACATCAAGACAAAGGCTGTCGAGCTCAGGTTTTGACATAAGCCCGGTTTCCCTGCCCTTTAGAATGTCCTCTGCCTCTTTAACACTGCATTCCCTGTTTGAAACAATCTCTTCAATGATCTGGGACACCCCAAGGGAGCTGTCCCGGGTTAACAGCGAAGATTTTCCCCTTAAAATATTAATGGACAACTTGGAAAACCCAATGTCAACCAGCATGGTAATCTTATTACTGCCCTCCTGCTCCAGGGTGACAGCCTCATATATATTCTGAAGGGCAAATGTATCCACGTCTATCACACAGGGATTAAGGCCGGCAAGATTAACCAGATCGATATAATCGGCAACAATATCTTTTTTAACAGCCACGAGAAGCACATTCATATGCTCCGGAGAATCCTCGCTTTCCCCCAGAATCTGAAAATCAACATTAACATCTTCCAGGTCATAGGGGATGTACTGCTCCGCCTCAAACCATATGGAATCCTGAAGCTCTTTTTCAGAGGCCTGGGGAACAGATATGGTTTTGATCACAACGGAATCTCCGCCTGTGGATACTGCTATATTTTTTTTTCGGATTTTTTTGGACTTGAACATTGCGCGGATAACGTCGGAAAGGCCTTTGGCATCGTATATAGCCCCCTCCTGTATGGCACCTTCAGGAACTTTACTCGTTCCGAATTTTTTCAGTACGTATCCTTTAGCGCTCTTTTTAAGTTCAGCCACTTTTATCAGCGAGGTACCTATGTCAAGGCCGACAAGGTTCTTTTTCTTTTTAAAACCCATGTAATCTACTTTATCTTTATTTTATATTTACATCTGCATTGAGGTCAGACACGGCAGCGAAAACTATTTTGAATTGCAAACTCAATATTTTCCTACTATACTCAAGCCCGTCAACTGGTCTTTTATATGAAAGCCATCAGCCGTCAGTACTCAGCTAAAAGCCAACAGCTAACAGCTAACAGCTAACAGCTAAAAGCTTTGTTGTGCCTGTCAAGGCATGGACGTTACAAGAAACGCTCTTCAGAGCATTGCAGTTGGCGGTTTTTCATTCTTTGTTGTGGCCGGGTCGATGATCATGGGCCGGCCATGCCGGGTATAAAAAAAATTAACGTAAACCCCATAGTTTGATTATTATTTATATCGATTTAAAGTAAAGTCAAGCATAATTATTTGTTATTGTAAATATATAATTTATAAAAATGACTTAAAATCAAGTTTTTTTTTACTGGATGGTCAGGTTTTTATGAAAGGACCGGGCGCCGCCCCCAGCTGATGCCTATCAGGAACATTGGGAACCAAAGAAAAAAAGTCCTCCGTCGGTCGCTGTTCCTGACAGGCAAACGCTGGGGGCGGCGGTATTCAAAAAACTTGATAACCGAGTGACAGGCAGCCGATGGGGTCGGTGCTATTCAAAAAAACTTGATAATCGAGTATAAAGGTAAACATAGATTAAGGGTAAACACAGATTAAGGGTAAAATAGATTTGAACAGAAACACAGCTCCAAAACAGGAAAAAAGGCCCTTCCGGCCGGTCAAGTACTTTGCCTTTTCAAGCCTTGCCGCCATGCTGTTTGCAACTGTAATCATCTCGGGAATAAACATCCACTGGGTAAAAAAACTGCTGCAGCAGAAAAACGAAGATTATGCCCATCTGCTCATTGAAAACCTCAATCACCAGGTGTATCTTCAGTTTGTCATACCGGTTGTCCTTAAATACGGAAAGATTAAACTCCGGGAGGAGACCCAGCATAAACGCATGGACAGGGTGGTGAAAAATACCCTGCACAGTTTTAATGTAGAAATGGTCAATATTTACGACATGAACAATATCATCTCCTACAGCCTTGACAAGGACAGAATAGGAACCAAAAACGCCGGTGGAACCGGTTATGAAAAAGCCCTTAAAGAGCAGTCCACAACAGAACTGGTCCAGCAGGGCAGTTTTTTTGAACTTCTTCTGGGCTGCCCCAATGAGACCCGTATCATAACCTTTGCCCCGTTACGGGCAGAACGGCATCCGTCTTCAATTTCCGGTCCTGTTCTGGGAGTTGTTGAAATCGTTCAAAACATCTCAAATGACTATAAAAAAATGTTCCGGCTCCAGATGGTTATTATCACCACCTGTTTTGCTGTCATGGGGTTTATCTTTATTGTTCTTGTCTTTATTGTCAAACAGGGGGAAGCAGGCATTGCCAAACGCAGCCGGGAAAAAATGCTTCTGGAAGAAAAACTCAGAAAAGCAGAGCATCTTTCTGCCATAGGAGAAATGACCGCTGGCATCGCCCATGAAATCCGAAACCCCCTGGGCATCATTAAAAGTTCAGCCGAACTTCTGAAAAAGAAAATGGCAGACCTGGCCCCATCCAGTCCCATTCCCGGCATCATTGTGGAGGAAGCCACCCGGCTCAACAATATCATCACTGACTTTCTCGACATTGCCAGGCCAAGAACCCTTGATCTTCAACCCTGCAGTATTGAAAAAATAATTGAAAGAAACCTCTCTTTTCTTGACCAGACAATACAGGAAAAGGGCATTGTGATTGAAAAAAATGTCTATACCGCCTCTGAAATCACAGGAGACAGAGACATGCTCTACCAGGCCTTTTTAAACATCCTTCTCAACTCCTTTCAGGCCATGGACGATGACAAGCGGGTCATCATCACTGTGTTTTCAGATGAAAAAGATATATTCATCACCTTTGAAGACCAGGGCAGGGGCATTACAGAGGATGCGTTAAAAAAAATATGGAACCCGTTCTTTACAACAAAGGAAACCGGTACAGGACTTGGCCTGAGCATTGTAAAAAATATAATTGAATCCCATCTCGGAGAAATTCAAATATCAAACAGAACAGAAGGCGGGGTTAAAGTGGAAATCACCCTGCCGGTAAAGGAGGCTGGCAGATGAACACCATTCTCATTGTTGATGATGAAAAAAACTATCCCACCATCCTTGGGGAAGTGCTTAAAGAAGAAGGATATGCGGCCTTTACGGCATCAAGCAGCCTTGAGGCCCTTGATGTTCTGAAAAAAGAAGTGATTGATCTTGTGCTTACCGATGTAAAAATGCCTGGAATGGGGGGAATAGAACTTCTTGAACACATCAAGGGAACCCATCCGGATCTTCCCGTAATTGTCATGACCGCCCACGGAAGCGTTGAAAAGGCCGTTGAAGCCATGCACAAAGGGGCCTATACCTTTATTCTCAAACCCTTTGACAATGATACCCTTGTGGCCCATATCTCAAAAGCCATCTCCATAAACCGGCTGGTTCAGGAAAACGCCATGCTCCGCAGGGAAGTTCAGTCCAAGTACAGTTTCAGCAATATTGTCGGTAAAAGCAAACCCATGCTGGCCCTGTTTGAAACCATAAAAAAAATTGCACCCACCAGTGCCAATGTCCTGATTGAAGGGGAAAGCGGTACAGGAAAAGAGCTGGTGGCAAAATCAATCCATTTTAACAGCCCGCGGCAGAGCCGGCCCTTGATTGCCGTCAACTGCTCCGCCTTTGCAGAAACCCTTTTGGAAAGTGAACTTTTCGGGCATGAAAAAGGCGCCTTCACAGGTGCAGCATCCCTGAAAAAGGGAAGATTTGAAATGGCAGACAAAGGCACTGTTTTTCTGGATGAAATCGGTGAAATTCCTTTGAATCTCCAGGTAAAACTCCTGCGGGTGATCCAGGAAAAAAGTTTTGAACGGGTAGGGGGAACCCAGCCGGTCAATGTTGATTTCCGTCTGGTTGCAGCCACCAATAAAAATCTGGAAAAAGAGGTTGAACAGGGAAGATTCAGAGAAGATCTGTACTACAGGCTCAATGTGGTAAAAGCCACCATCCCGCCCCTGAGGGATCGCCAGAAAGACATCCCCCTTTTAATCAGCCATTTTATTGAAAAATATAAAAAAGAACACGGCATCTCCCATATCAAAGGAATTTCCAGGGAAGCGGCCCAGCTTCTCTTTGACTATTCCTGGCCGGGAAATATCAGGGAGCTTGAAAATATAATAGAACGGGCCGTGATTCTGGCAGGTGAGGAGCTGATCTCCCCGGCCGACCTTCCTGAAAACCTGAGAGGAAAATCCGGTTCCGATTTAAAGCTCAACGGCATTCCAGAAGACGGCGGGCTTTCAGAAACCCTTGCCATGGTTGAAAAAAAATTAATCCAGAGGGCCATGTCCAGGGCCGGCAATATTCAGACAGAAGCCGCTAAACTCCTTGGAATAGGAAAAAGCGGCCTCAGCCAGAAAATCAAAAAATACGGGTTGTAGCCGGCCCCCTTTTCCCATTTCAGTGATCCCTTAACCCAAGAGA
>JAWOEJ010000323.1:0-3336 GCA_046482845.1 Desulfobacteraceae bacterium
CTTTTTCCCTGCCAGGCTAAAAATCAGCGACCTGCGGCCACTGGTCCTCAAACAGCTTGATTGTCGCAACGCCTGGCAGGGAAAAAGTCTGATCTCCTTTGGTTCTCAATGTTCCTGACAGGCAACCGCTGGGGCTCTTAATCGGTCCTTCCATAAAAACTTGATAACCGAGTATAATGATATATGCCACAATATTGTTGTCATTTTGGCACAATTGTTATATCATTAAGACTGGTTTTGATTTAAATAATGGCTTGTAAAAAAGGAGGGGGATATGGCAAGAGTAGAAAAAAGATTTCAAACACGGATGCCTTATCATGTCCACGAAAGACTGATGCATGCTGCAGAGGTGTCAGGTGCCACTTTAAACCAGTTTGTTGTACAATCAGCTTTAGAGAAGGCCAATTCCGTACTGGAAAGAGAACAAATATTAAATTTAACCTATCGTGATGCTGAAGCATTGTTCGAGGCAATTGAACATCCACCATCACCAAATGAACACTTAATAAAGGCGGCCAGAAACTACAAAAGGGAATTTATAGATGAACAGGTTTGAAGAACTGACCCGTTCACATAATCGAGTTGGATTTGACTGCGGCGTGCAGGAACTAAATGCCTTTCTTCATAATTTTGCGCATCAAAATTTCAAAAAAGGACTTTCCAGGACATTTGTATTAACGGGTGAAGAGGTTCCAGAGGAGATTTTATCTTTTTATACGCTGTCTGTTTTTGAAGTTTGTGCTCGAAAATTACCACGAAAATTTTCAAAAAAATACAAAGGGCATCTTCCAGCAGTAAAAATCGCCCGACTTGCTGTTGCCAAAGCTCTACAAAATCAGGGGGTTGGTAAACATATGATTATCGATGCAATTAGACGAGCAATAGCAATCTCAAAACACGCTGGCATCATAGGCTTATTTGTGGATGCAAAAAATAAAGATGCAACACAGTATTATTTGAAATTTGGATTTATCCCTTTACCTGATCATCCTTTAGAACTTTTTTTACCGTTAAAAACCCTTGAAAAAATGTACGTTAAAGTTTTTTGAAACAGCTGATTTTTTGTGTCATTTTTTTGGCATCTGATTTTCATGCATAATTAGTCCTTTAATTCGGTTATCAGGTTTTTATGGCAGGGCCGAGCGCCGCCCTCAGCGGTATTCAAAAAACTTGATGATTGAGTTTAGGGAGGATTGTTTTTCCGTCAGGCAGAGAAACAGTTGTTTCAAGGGTTTACATGGTCATTCTCTGTATATTACCTTTGCCTGGCTGGATGGCAAACAATATGGCATTAAAATTGCTTTAAATTTATTATGTTTTTATTCGATTATCAAGTTTTTATAGAAGGGCGGCGGTATTCAAAAAGCTTGATGATCAAGTGTCAGAACGAAAACCCGTGTTTGAACGACTCCAAGAGGATCTATGCTCACAACCGCATCCAAAGGAGGGGACCATGGAGGTTCATAATTTTAAAAGAAATATTTGCGTTTATAATCCAGGTGAAAAAACAGACAGGGGGTCTGGATCACCGGGAAATTTTTTCCAGCATGCAACATGCGCCCAAAGTGAAAACTGGGTATCCGTTGGCAGGGTTACTGATAAACTGCCAACGGTTTCAGAACTGATTTATAAAAGCCCCTTAAAAAGTCAGTGCTGGGATATTGTTTTCAGCAATGTGAACCAGGGCAAGGCATTTAAAAAGATCCAGCCTGGAACAGAGATTTTCATCAATTCTGAAACAGGGGAGCTGGCCTGGGGAGACAGTGCACAGGCAAAGGGGGCATGTAAAGGCATTGAGACAACCCCCCCGTCCCGGAAAAATGTATTAAATGAACCTGGGGTAAACACAGCGTCAAAAGAGGACAGGACAGCTGAGTCCGAATCAAATCCATTGTCTTTTCCCCTGGTCAGTGCGGTCAGCAGATTCATTGGCAGTGATTATTCTGAAATGGACTGTTATGAAATGATTGTAGGCGGATTAAAGAATATGGGAATCAAGTACCAGGGCCGGGGCGGCCTGGGCGAGCATCTGATCAGGGGCGCTGTCGAGCAGGGATATGTGTATAATCGGTTTCTCAATGGTGAAGGGCTTGTGTCCCAGTCCGGCAGCGAAGTGTTTAAAAAAACGGTGTTTCCGGTAAAGCATGTGGACAAGACAGCAAAAACGTTGATGGCGGATATGGATAAAATTCTTGAACCGGGGCAGATTTTGTCTTTTTCAACCCGCACCCGGGGCCATACAGGGGTGGTTTCAAAGAAACAGGGCATATGGACCTTTATCAATTCCGGGCAGATGGACAATACAATTTCAGGTGATAACGGCAAAAAAGGGGTGGGGGAGGAAAATCTGGAAAAGGAACTGGAAAACTGGTTAAAATCTGCCAGAAATATGAATCAGGGTTTAAAAATCACCATCGGGGCGATGGACATGGAAAAACTGGCACAGTTCAATCACAGAAAAGTGTCAGAAAAGGTTTAGATGTTTCAGCAGAACGACATACTTCTTGACACTTTGCCCTAATCCATATATTTTTTCCCGCAAATGGGCTTTTATACAATTATAAATAAATATATATTCAGGGAAATGATACCGCCTTTTGCTGTGGCATTTCTTTTTCTTACCTTTATTTTTCTGATGACAAGGATTCCCGATATTACCAGTATGGTGGTGAACTATAATACCGGTTTATGGTCTGTCGGACTTTTAATTGTATATACCCTGCCCCGGTTTATGGAATTTACCCTTCCCATGTCCGTTATGACAGCTGTGCTTTTGACCTTTATACGCATGGCTTCGGACAATGAAATCATTGCCCTGAAAGGAGGGGGGGTGTCCATATACAGGCTGCTGCCGCCGGTGCTTGTGTTCAGTATTATGGGTACTGTTCTTACGTTGTGGATCACCATTTACGCGGTTCCCTGGGGAAAATTTTCCTTTGAAAGAAAAGGGCTTGAAATTGCCCGCTCTGATTTGAATATAGCCTTAAAAGAGAGACAGTTTAACACAAGCTTTAAAGATGTCATGATTTATGTGACTGCCATTGATATGAACACAAAGGAACTTCGGGATGTTTTTATAGAGGACAGCAGAACAGAGTCAAGCGTGAGCATTTCTACTGCGTCCAGGGGAATTCTGATTTCAGATCCAAAAAACATGCTGTATACCCTGCGTTTGTTTGACGGCAGGGTCAATCAGGTGAATTTAAAGACCAGGGCGGTGAACAGTATTGATTTCAAGAGCTATGATATCAACCTTGACCTTGGAAGTTCCATGAAGAAATCAGGAAATATGGATAAGGATATTGACGAGATGACCATGGCCGAGCTGACTGCCTT
>JAWOEJ010000361.1:0-9403 GCA_046482845.1 Desulfobacteraceae bacterium
GGTAAGTATCAGGCATTTGGTCGGAGTTTCAAGTGCAGCCAATTGTACATCCGCTCTATCTCCTCCGGTAATTACAGCCTTATTGGCCTTTCTCCTGAAAAATGTTGTTTTCTTCCTCCTTGTTTTGGTGGTATTGTGCTTATCATCTGAGTACTAAGGGTCGGGGTACGCCTGCGCCTATTGCTTCATTATTTTTGAAAGTTCCGTCATCAGGTCGGAAAGCGCAACAAAACTGTCCTCTGATTCAAACTGCAGCTCTTCAATAAGATCTGAAATTTCCTTTTCCGGAAACCCGGCTTTGACAAGTAAATGCTTTAAAATATCAAGCCCTTGTTCATCCACAGAAATATCTTCAATATCAACGCCCAGCATTTCAAGACAACGTTTGAATTGATCGAGAAAATCCTGTCCCTCTGCATGTTCAAGGTTCTGGATAAAAAAAGAGAAAAATCTGCCCAGTGATTTGTCAAGTTGCAAAGCGTCTTCCTGGTTGCTGACAAATTTCTGCAGCAGATCTTCCAAAGGAGAAGTGGTTTTGCTGCTGCTCTTCAGCATCTCAACAAGCGCGTCAACCGATACCTGGTCTTTTTGCGTATTTTTGATCCGTGTCAAAACCTTTTCAGCATTGTCTGAAGCAATGCCTTTTGCCATCTCTTTTTGGAGCTGTGAAGCAAAAAAAGTCTCACCGCCCAAAGATCCCTGGACAGCACCCTGGCCCGATATGGGTTCATTTCCCTTTAGATCCGGGGATTTTAAAGCAGCTTGAAGATCAAGAAAGTTTAATATCATTGCATCACCTGTATAAAATTTTACCTTTGAGGGCTCATCTTTTCCTGAATTTGACCCTGTTCTCTCATAGATCAGACATAAACACCTGACCATCGGGTACCAGGATTTAACACGGTTGGTTTCACAGTTGATTTAAATAGCTGCAATGAATGTGCCAGCACCTCATGACACCTGATAAAGTCTGTTATTTCAAGTTTTTATTAAAAAACAAAAAATAAAGTTTAAGTTAAAACCTGACTTACAGGTGAATTTATTTCCCGGTTACAAAATAATACAGGGGAAAAAACTGCCACAAAAAAAGAGGAGGGGGAATTACGATGCACCGCACAGGGCTATTTCTTTTTGTAGGCCATGCGCTCGCTTATTTTAGCGGCTTTTTCACTTTCAACATTGGCAAGGATCTCAGCCGCCGCGGTTTCCCGCATGCGGGAGAATATCTGACCTGCCACGTCAAGTTCCATTCTATTTACAATTTCTGCTGCTTGTTTGGGTTTCATGCCTGCATACATCTTTACAAGTCTTTGAAGCCTGGCTTCAAACACAGCTTCCTGTTCCTGCTCTTTTTCTGTTTTCTTTTTGTTCAAAGCTTTAAAATCCGCTTCTATCTGTTTTTTCAGTTCAGTCAGCTTTTCAAGCTTTAAATCAATCTCTTCCTTGAAATCCTCAAGCATTTTTTTTTCCTGGTCAATGCGCTTTTCCTCTTGTGCAAGCCTTGCCTTTTTTTCCTTTAGCCCTTGAATCACCACCTTTGCCGGATCCGGACAGGGCGGGCAGGGAGACGTACCATCTTCCTGTTCCTTTTTCTCTTCGCTGTCTGCTGCAGCAGCCCTGTCAATGCCCAGGCCGGAAAAACAAAAAAAAGGCGGAACAACCAGATAAGAAAATAAAAAAATTATTGTCAAAAAGTATATCCTGTAGCGGATACGCCCGTTTTTAGCCCAAAAGGCTGTTTTAAAATTCATTGTTTATCTCCCTTGCTTTTTTCAGGGACATGACCTCATCAAGGTTTTTTTGTTCCTCTTTCAGAAATTCATCAAAATACTGCTTTTTCTGCTTTTCCTTTAATCGTTCAATGGCTTTTCTGTCCACACTTTTTTCCCTGAGCCTGTCCTGACTTTTCCAAAGCGCTTTTTCAAGTGTTTTTTTTCTTTTTGTTTCAGCTGTTATATCGCTTTCCACTGCATCCATATAATCGGTATACTCTTTAAACCGTCTGGCGGTTATACCCTTAGTAGAGGTCCTGTCCAGGTGCTGGGCAGCAGCAGAAAATTCCTTTTTAAGCCTGGAAATGCTATCTTCTGATGCCTTGACCTGCCTGTATACCTCTGCCATTTCCTGTCTGGCAAGAAATTCCAGGTGATTTCTGTATACTAAAATAGATTCAAGCCTGAAAATAAATTTTTTCATCTGTTTATTCTTTTACTCGGTTATCAAGTTTTTATGGAAGGGCTGGGGGCGGTGCTATTCAAAAAACTTGATGATCGAGTACCATGAAAGTTTTATTTCTTTTTCCGGGAATCTGTTTTCACATTTAAAATTTTTGACAGATTTGAAACGCCTTGTTTAAGTTCACCTTTCATATCCATGTCCTGGCGCAGAAATGAATTAATCCGGGGCATGAGGGCCTTTGCCTGATCAATTTTCGGATTTGATCCATCCACATAAGCCCCTATGGATATCATATCCTCTGCATTTCTGTATTCAGCAATAAGTTCAACTGCCCTTCCCCGAAGCTTTATATGTTCCGGATCTGCCACATCCCGCATCACCCTGGATACACTGGCAAGTACATCTATGGCTGGATAATGACCTTTATTGGCAAGATCCCGGGAAAGCACAATATGACCGTCAACAATGGAGCGAACCGTATCTCCCACTGGATCATTTAAATCATCTCCTTCCACCAGAACCGTATAGATCCCTGTGATGGATCCGCTGTTTTCAACAGCCCCGGCCCGTTCTAGAAGAATTGGAATCTGAACAAAAAAAGAAGGGGTATACCCCCTTGATGTGGGCGGCTCTCCCGCTGCAAGCCCCACATCCCTGGAAGACATGGCAAAACGGGTAATGGAATCAATCATTAAAATAACGTTTTTCCCCTGGTCTCTGAAATATTCTGCAATGGTGGTGGCCAGATAGGCCCCCCTTATCCTTACAAGGGGCGGAGAATCCGAAGTTGCCGCAACCACAACCGCACGCTTCATGCCTTTCTCTCCCAGACTCTCATAGACAAAATCCTTGACTTCCCTTCCCCTTTCTCCAATCAGACCGATGACAATCACATCTGCATCTGAATGCCGGGTCATCATTCCCATCAACACGCTTTTTCCCACACCTGACCCGGCCATGATGGCGACCCGCTGCCCCCTTCCCAGGGTAATCATTGTATTTACAGCGTTGATCCCCACATCCATGGGGTCGCGTATTGTTTTTCTTTTCATGGGATTAATCGGTTTTCCATAAAGGGGATAATTCATATCCGCCAGAACAGGGCCTTTTCCATCCAGGGGCTCACCCATACCGTCCAGAACACGCCCGAGAAAACTGTTGCCCACCGGGGCTTCAGGCATATCCGCCACGGGGACAATCCTGCTGCCCGGGCTGATTCCCCGGATACTGCCATAGGGCATGACCAGCACTTTTTCATCCCTGAACCCGATCACCTCGGCCCTGATATCCTCATTATAGTCATTTCTTATGGAACAAAGACTTCCAATACCCAGTCCAAGTCCGTCACCTTCGGCAACAAGACCCACAACCTTGGAGATTCTACCCTGGGGCCTGACATTATCGCAGGTAGCTACTGCTTTGAAATAGGTGTCCCAGTTGACTGCACTTTTTGTTTCCATGGATTACCTGCCTTTACACCTGAGTGCGGCCTTTTTCCTTAATTCTTTCAACAACCGCTTCAAGTCTTGATTCAATATCAGTTTCCACCTCAGCCTTTGATGTCTCAATTCTGCATCCGCCCCGGCTGATACCGGGGTTGGACACAACTGACACAGTGGACAGGGTATCCACCTTTTCAAAAAACCCCTCTTTTATCATTTCAATATACTCGTAATCCTCAGGGGCAACACTCAGTACAATCTCCCTGGGCTCAGGAAGTTTGGCCAGGGCATGAAAAATGGACTCCCTGACCAGGGTCTGGTCAATATCCACCTTGGCAAACACAACCTTTTCTGCAATTTTGCATATCAATTCAATAATCTCGTTTTCATATTGGTCGACAAATTCCTTCCAGCTGTTCTCAATTTTATCACAGATATCCCCTAAAGAATTGATGATATCAAGGCTTTTGGCATCACATTCAGCTCTGGCCGCCTGTTCTCCCTTTTGAAAACCCAGATCATAGCCCTCTGTTTCCCCGGCTGCCTTTCCCTGGTCATAGCCTTCCTGTCGGGCCGTTTCAAAAGCGCTGGTCTGCCCCTGATCCAGCCCGTCTTTTTTTCCCTGGTCATATCCCTGTTTAAACCCTTTGTCAAACCATTGATCCTCCTGGTTTTGGCTGTTTTTTTCTTGAGCTGAGATCTTTGTCTCCTCTGTTTCCCTGAGTGCATTATCACTGCCGGGCGTTTCACGCTCTTCTCTGTCCTTTGAAGATCGTTCTTCTTTTTCTTCAGAAAAAAGGGGGTAAAAAGATGATTCTGCCTCTTCTGTTTTACTGCTATCATCAGCTTCATACATGGGGTGGAAAAAATCAAGGGATTCATCTGAGCCCGGGTCTTCATACAGATGTTTAAACACATCATAATCAGATGTCCTGTCTTCTAACTTCAGCTTTTCATTTCCTTCATAAACGGCAAGGGAAGATATATCCATTGGCTGCCATGTATCCTCTTTTTTCATGAATCACCTTTAATTTGTAATACTTGATAATCAAATTTTATATCTGATTTCTCGAAAACAGGGTCTGCCTTATACCTGCAGGCCTGTATTATACCAGCACATCGTCCTTTCCTTTGCCGCCCAGGGCAATGGTGCCGTCAGCTTCAAGTTCTTTTGCAGCGCGCACAATGGCCTGCTGCGCTTCTTCCACCTCTACAAGCCGCACCGGGCCCAAGGTATCAAGGTCATCCTGGAGCATGTCGCCGGCCCTCTGGGACAGATTTGAAAAAATCTTATCCTTCATCTCATCTGAAGAGGTCTTAAGGGCATAAGTGAGCTGCTGACCTTCAACCTTTTTAAGAATTTCCCTCATGGCCCGGTCATCAATAGATACCATATCCTCAAATACAAACATCATATTCCTGATATCACTGGCCATTTCAGCGCTGTCCTCTTCAACCTGCTCCATTATAATATCCTCGGTGGACTTGTCCACGCCATTGATAATATCCACAAGCACCTGAAGTCCACCTGCTTTGCCGCCGGGTCCCACAGCGCCGCTGAGCTCGTATTTCAGCGCCCTGTCAACATCCCTGACCACATCTTCTGAAATCTGTCCAAGCTTTGCGATTCTCAATGCAATATCTCCTTTTTTGTCCTCAGGAATAGCCATGAGAATTTCCGATGCAATTTCCGAGGGCATATGGGCCAGAACCATGGCAATGGTCTGGGGATGCTCCCCTTCCACATATCCGGCAAGGGTGGCAATATTAACAATCTTGCTCCAGGCAAAGGGCAGGTCCCGCTTTCTGTTTTCAACATCCTCAAATATGGCATTGGCCTTTTCCTCGTCAAGGCTGCTTGAAATAACCTTTTTAAAAAAGGATTCTCCCTCTACAACCAGTTTGGTTTCCCCTTCAAATTTTTCAACAAAATCCATAGACACAACAGCCAGCATATCCGGTGTAATAAAATCTATATTGGACATTTCAAAGGCGATATCCCTGATTTCATTGTCATTCATTCTGGAAAACACCTCTGATGAATAGTCTTCGCCCATGGAAAGAAGAAAAACTGCGGCTTTCTGCGGCCCTGTCATTTTTTCCGGGTCTATATACCGGTCCGCCATTATTTTCCCTCCTCTTTTTCATCAACTTCACTGAGCCAGCCTTTAATAATATTTGCTGTTTTCTTGATATCATGATTTGCATACCAGGCCGCCTTTTCCGTCAGTGAAAGGTTGTTAAGGTAGGCCTCCCTTTCTTCAGGGGTCATGGTCTCAAAAAATTCCTTTCTTTCAGTTTCCGTCATACGCTCAACATAATACTTCTGATCATCGGGGGTCATCTCTTTGAATTCAGGTTCTCTGTCCTCTTCACCGCCTTCATGGAAATCCACGCCTTCCCCGCCGGGCAGGGCTTTTTGATCCACACTGTCCTTAATGCCCCTTACCGTCTTGACAATGGGTCTGATCACTAAAAGGAAAAGCAGAACCACAAGCAGAACATTGGCAATGGTACGGCCATATTCCTTCTGCACCATGCGCCATCCTTTAATTTCAGGTTCAACCCGGCCGATTTCCTCAATGGAGGCAAAGGGGAAACACTCCATGGACACCTGGTCCCGGCGGGCTTCATCATACCCCATTGCCTTTACAACAATATCATGAAACTGCCGCATCTCATCCTGGGATCTGGGCACATAGGTTTTAAGATTATTACCGGACTCACCGGTCTTATACTCATATGTACCGTCAACCACAGCAGCAACTGAAAGCCGCTGCAGTACAGCCATGGGCTTGACCGTCTGCCGGGTTCTTCTGCTCAGTTCGTAGTTTACAGTATCATTTGACTTGCTTACCGTTTCAAGCCCCTGGCCGGGCCCTTCTTCCCCCGGTGGAACCACAGGATTGACACTGGAGGGCTCCCCGTCAAGATCCATCTGCCGTCTTGAATTTTCAGACAAAATCTTCTTGCTCCTGACAAAATCATTTTCTCTTTCCAGGGGATCATAGATCTCTTCATTGACGCTGCTTGTGCTGAAATCCAGTTCAGATGTAACCCGGACAATGGCTTTGTCCTTGCCCACAATCCTTTCCAGCATGGTCTGAATGCGGTCAGCAATATTTTTTTCATACCGTACCTTGTATTTGTACTGGGCATCAGCCAGATTGCGGGCCTCTATTCTGCTTTTTTCCTCTTCGGACTTGCCTTCAAACAGAATCCTGCCCGCTGTATCCACAATGGTCACAAGCTTGGGCGTAAGGTCTTCAACGGAAGAAGCCACAAGATGGGCAACAGCAGCCACTTTGCCCGGGTCCAGATCCGATTCCAGTTCCAGAAGAATCGAGGCCGATGGTTTTTTGGTCTCTTCAACAAACACTGAATCCTTTGGGAGCACGATCATCACCTTGGCCTCCCTGACCTCGTCAAAGGCCCTGATGGTCCTGGCCAGTTCCCCCTGAATCGCCCGTTTTTTATTGATCTTCTGCACAAATTCAGTGGTGCCGAAATCGGTCTGATCAAAGATTTCATACCCCACCCCGGATCCCTTGGGAATCCCCATGTTGGCCATGGACAAGCGCACCTCGTAAACCTGGCTTGCCGGCACCATTATGGTTGTGCCGTTGTTTTCAAGCCTGTAGGGGGTGTTGGCGGCTTTGAGTTCGGCCACAACGGCAGCCGCATCTGCTTCTGAAAGTCCGGAATAAGCCGGCTTAAACTCTGTTTTGTTGGCCCATATGAACATGGTTGTAAAGCCCGCTACCATCATAAGGATTAAAACCCCCAAAACAATCTTTCTTAAAAGGGTCATATCCTTGTAAATTGTAACTATCTGTTCTATTACCGGATTCATATCTTTATTCCCTGATCTTTCTGCGCATCATAAAGCATAAAAGCTGTTAGCCTTTAACCTGTAGCTTTTAGCCTTGGCTGTAGCCTTTAGCCTGTAGCTTTTAGCCTTGCCTGTAGCCTTTAGCCTGTAGCCTGTAGCTGAGTACTGATGGCTGAAGGCTGATGGCTTTCATGTAATAATTGATGTTAAATCTGCATATGCATGATTTCTTTATACGCCTCCATGACCTTGCCGCGTACCTGGGTAAGTAATTTCAACGAGGTATCTGCTCTTCCAATGGCCATCATTCCCTCGTGAACTCCAAGTTCTCCATTGATAACAGACTCAATGGCATTGTCTGCAGTGTGCTGTCTGGTGTTTACATCTTTTACGGCAGCGTTTACCCGGTCCATAAAGGACAATTCACGATTGTCAATCCGCTGGGACAGAGGCTGGGTACTAATGGAAAGTTTTCCTGCTTCTGTTATTTTTCCTGCTTCTGTTACAGTATTCATTTCTTTCCCCTTTTACTCGATCATCAAGTTTTTTGAATAGCGCCGCCCTTCCATAAAAACTTGATTACCGAGTTTTAAATTATAATTTTTTAAATTTTAAACCTATTTTCCAATTTCCAGGGCTTTCAATATCATGCTTTTGGTATTTGACATGGCAGTGACACTGGCCTCATAGGCTCTTTTGGCAACAACCATATCTGCCACCTCAGTAAGATGGTCCACGTTGGGCATGGCCACATACCCTGTTACCGGATCTGCATCTGGATGGGCTGGGTTATACACCAGCCTGAAATCCTCCTGGGACTCAACAATGTGATCGACGTCTACCCCTGTGCCCTGGTATTCCTTTTTATCTGAATCAAAGGTAATCGGGCTGATCTCCACGCGGGCCACCTCATGATCCTCTCTTTTCCGTTCAAGAACAGATTTGAATTTATCAATGGACTCACCCTTTAGAACTGCCATCTTACGCTTATAGGGCCCCCCTTCTGCCGTTCTTGTGGTATCCACATTGGCAAGATTCTGGGCAATGAGATTCATTTTTGTTCTATGGGCGGCCAGGGCGGTACCGCTGATTTTCATAGAAGTGAGCAAATCCATTTTCTATTTTCCTCCTTCCTGAATGGCATGGCGGAGAATATTCATCTTCCTTACCAGCATTTCTGTTGTGGTTCTGTATTTGATGTTATTTTCCACCAGATGGGACATCTCCGTATCAATATCCACAGAATCCAGGTGCTCAAGATCAACATCTTCGCTTGAACGCCCATCCATACTGTATATGGACGGATCAATGCCAGAATAATGACGGTTATGGGTTCTCTCCATACCTGACGTCCGGGAGCTTTTCCTGTTTACCATATTTTCAAGGGTTTCTTTGAAGTCAAGGTCACTGGGCTGATAACCGATGGTATCAATATTTGCAATATTACCGGTTATGAGGTTATGGCGGCGGGCTGAAACATCCAGGGCTCCTGAAATCACATCGTAGGTTCTATTGAAAAGTCTTGATTCTGTCATCCAAACCTCCTTTTGCTTATTCTGTTTGTTTTTTTATCTAAAAGAAAAAGCAAATTACATGCCATGCTATTTACATAAAAAGCTGTCAGCCGTCAGTACTCAGCTATCAGCTAATGAAAAGGGGGTCAGGCCTGCGTTATTGTCATTATCTACGGCGTTTTTGGGATTATGCTAAACAGGGAAGATAATGACAATAACGCAGGCCTGACCCCTGCTTGATGATCAAGTTAAAGGCTGTCAGTTTCTGTTTTTTTGTATTCATTGAGCTTGTTTCGAAGTGTTCTGACACTGATACCCAGTATCTTTGCCGCATGGGTGCGGTTCCCTTCTGTTCGGTCAAGGGTGTGAAAAATCATCTTTTCTTCCATTTCTCTCAGGGAACCGGGTTCCATGGAAGGCAGGCCTGGCGCCTCGCT
>JAWOEJ010000363.1:0-19878 GCA_046482845.1 Desulfobacteraceae bacterium
CTTGTCAATGACAACACCATGCTTGAAAATACCCTGTTAAGACTGAATTCTGCTGACACTATATCTCCGCCCCTTGTTGTATGCAATGACGAACACCGGTTTATGGCTGCAGAACAGATGCGGCGTACCAATGGGGTGAGCGGGTCTATACTTCTGGAGCCTGTTGGCCGGAATACCGCCCCTGCCATTGCCGCCGCCGCTCTGTTTCTGCTGAAACAGGAAAAAGACCCGGTTCTTCTGGTGCTGCCTGCGGATCATGTGATTAATAATACAGATAATTTTCATCAGGCCTTGCAATCAGGAGAACCATATGCCCAAAAGGGCCTTCTGATAACTTTTGGGGTCATTTCCAATGCGCCTGAAACCGGGTATGGGTATATTCAGAAGGGAAAAGCCGTGGATGTTGAATCCAGTATATTTGAGATCAGCCGGTTTGTTGAAAAGCCGGATTCAGAAACAGCAAAAGAATACGTTCGTTCAAAAAAGTACTGCTGGAACAGCGGCATGTTTATGTTTAAGGCCTCAATTATTCTGGCAGAGCTTGAACAATATGTTCCAGATATTGTTTCTGCCTGCAGAAATGCCGTAGAAAAGGGAATTTCCGATCTTGATTTTTTCAGGCTTGACAGCGATGCTTTCGGCCTTTCTCCTTCTGAATCAATTGATTACGCGGTCATGGAAAAAACAGACAAAGGGCTTATGATTCCCTTTGATGCCGGATGGAATGATCTTGGGTCCTGGGATGCCCTGTATCAGTCCGGAGAAAAGGATGAGCAGGAAAATGTGGTAAAAGGCGATGTTCTTTTGTCCGATGTAAAGCACTCCTACCTTCATTCCCAGAGCCGGCTTATAGCGGCTGTGGGAATAGAAGACTGCGTTGTGGTTGAAACCGTTGATGCCGTGCTTGTGGCAGCCAGGCAAAGGGTCCAGGATGTGAAGAAAATTGTGACCCGGTTAAAAGAGTTAAAGAGAAATGAGGCTGTGTGCCATAGAAAAGTGTACAGACCCTGGGGGTCCTATGAAAATGTGGATATTTCCCAGCGGTTTCAGGTCAAGCGGATTATTGTAAAACCCAGGGCCAAGCTGTCTCTGCAAAAGCACTATCACCGGGCAGAACACTGGACTGTGGTGTCAGGAACAGGTCTGATTACCCGGGACAAGGATGAAATTCTATTAAAGGAGGATGAATCCATTTATATTCCCCTTGGTGTGATGCATAGAATTGAAAATCCCGGGACCATACCCCTTGAGATCATTGAAATCCAGTCAGGTTCCTATCTTGGAGAGGACGATATTGTAAGATTTGATGATGTGTATGGAAGAAAGGACCGTTAAAAGAAAGGCTGGCGCAAAAAGATATGGATATGGTTTTTATCATCAAATTCTTCTGAAATTTTTTCAGAAAAATCAGTGGCAGCCCTGCATATATAAGTCATATTTTATAAAATGTTAAGGTGTACTCTTTTATAGAAATCTGATAGGATAAAATCAATGTCAAGATAAATATGGAGTGTATATATGACTGAAGAAATAAACGGATATTTAAAGGGTCACCTGTTAATGGCGATACCTGGACTGCCTGATCCCAATTTTGCCCAGACAGTGACCTGCCTGTGCGAACATAATGAAGCCGGGGCCCTGGGCTTTATTATTAACAGAATCCATCCGCTTTTAACAGGAAGAGAGCTCTTTGATGATTTAAATATTGAGTATACAGACAATATTGACAAGGTAAGCATCTTTCTGGGCGGCCCTGTTCAGCCCAGTGGTGTGTTTGTCCTTCACGGCCCGCCATTTGACTGGCATTCCTGTATGAAAGTTACAGAGGATATCGGGTTGAGCAATACACGGGAAGTCCTTGAGGCCATTGCACGGGGAGAAGGGCCGGATTCTTTTTTAATTCTCCTGGGATGTGCCGGCTGGGGGCCGTTACAGCTTGACAGTGAATTGTCTGACAATGCGTGGATGCACTGTCCTGCTTCAAGAAAAATTGTTTTTGAAACCAGGACGGATCAGATCTGGGAACAGACCATGATGAATATTGGTCTAAATTCTGATAATTTTTCAGATGCAGCAGGCTCTGACTGAATTCAAAAAAGATGATTTTGGCATATGAATAAACACACAGATTTTTTTGACAATGTTGAAAAAGTATCAAACAATCTAGTCTCTGTTTTTGAGAGAATGCAGGAAATCCCGGGTATGTTCGATCATACCTGTGAAGAAAAGATGAAAATCTGCCAGGAAATCCCAGAACAGGTCAGGTCCAGGGTGGTAAAAATTGCAGTGGTCGGCGCTATTAAATCCGGAAAAAGCACTTTTGTGAACGCACTGCTGGATCAGGATTTTTTAAAAAGAGGTGCCGGCAGTGTCACCGCCATCATTACAAGACTGAGACAGGGAGATCAGTTCAAGGCAGAGATTTTTTTAAAATCCTGGGATGAGATCAACAAAGAGATAGAAAATGCCCTTGTTTTTTTCCCTGAGGTAAAAAAAATATGTCCGGAAATGGAAGGGCTGCGCTTTGATTTAAGAAGAAAAAACGATAGAATTATTTTAAAGAGAGCCAATGACAGGCTCTGGTCTGATATATCCCTTAACGGCAGGGGTATCCGTGCTGAGTCCAAGATTGTTTCCCATGCCCTTGAAGGATATGACTTTGCCAGGGATTATGTTCAGGCAGACCCGGTAAGTATTTCTTTTACCGGGGAGGAATTTGAACAGCACAAAATTTTTACCGGTACAGATGCCATTGGTTTTTTTGTTAAAGATGTTCTCATTGAAGCGGCTGCAGAAAAGATTGGTCCCCAGACAGAAATAGCCGACTGCCAGGGCAGCGATTCCACAAACCCCATGCACATGGCCCAGATCCAGAATTATCTGTTTTCAGCCAGTATGATCATCTACCTGATCAGCAGCCGAACCGGGCTCAGGGAAGCAGATATAAGATTTTTAACAATAATTCAGAAAATGGGGCTGTTAAACCGTATTCTCTTTGTTGTGAATTGTGATTTCAGTGAACATGACAATTTAAATGATCTTGTCAATGTTGAATCAGCAATAAGAAAAGAGCTTTGTTATTTTACGCCGGATCCGGAATTGTTTACCTTTTCATCCCTGTATGTGCTTTTTTGCAAGTGCAGAAAATCCCTTTCCCCCAAAAATGCCATGCGCCTCGCGCAATGGGCCGAAGAGCCTGAACTGGTGGGCTATTCAGAAAATATGAAGCAGGATTTTCATCAGCGGCTTGATCGGATACTTATTGATGAAAGACATGATCTGCTCATGGCCGGCCCTGTTGTCCATGTTAAAAAAATTGTTGATTTTGCCGAGGAAAGAACAAAAATCTATCAGCAGCTGAAACAAAAGGATTTGACAAAGGCCGTTGAAACTATTGACAGTCTCAGTGACATGCATAACCGGACCAGGCAGTTTAAATCAATTGTAAAAAATGCCATGGAAAGCGCTGTGAAAGGTCTGAATTCAGAAATATCAGCAGATATAAAGGCTTTTTTCAATAAAAGCAATAACAGTCCGGTCAGGAAAATGCAGGATTTTGTCAATAATTATCCTGTAACCCATGAAAAATATGAAAACGAGATACATTTTTCAGGATTTCACAATGCCTTTTATTTTATGTTCCAGGATTTAAAAAAGGAAGTGGAAACCTTTGTCGTAGAAGTATTAAATCCAGAGATTGCCGGTTTTATAGCCAGAGAGGAAGAAAAAATTGCCGCTTATTTTGATTCTGTGTTTTATTCCTATAATAATATCGACCCTCTTTCCCTTTGCCCGGATTTTCCAGAATCAGCCAAAGCCTTTGAAAGGAAATACAACGGCAAAAACAGGAATAATTTTATCAGTATAGAATCGGTCAGAAGGATTTTAGGCTTGAAATTTCCCGGTATTGTTTCAAGTATTGACTATAATGCCGGTGTCAGACTGGATTCCATGGCAAGATTTGGATTTCATTCCCTGACCCTGATCATGTCAAAAATTTTGAGCAAAAATTCCACGGCACCCGGGTCTGCCGCCTTGAGGGATACAGGGATAAAAATTAAAAAGCAGGCGTTAAAAACCCTTGAAAATGAGCTTTTAAAATGTAAAAATGAATTGAGGGATACCTATCTTTTCGTATTGATAGAAGCTGTGGCAAGGGATTTCCAGGAAAAAATAATGACAAGGTTTCAGGAAAATGATTTTGAAATTGAGGCGGTGCAGAAATTAATTGATGCAGACCAAAGGGAAAAAAAGGAGCAGGCAGATGCTCTGGAAATGATCAAATCAATGGTAAGGGATACCTCCCGCAGGATCGATACATTGATGATCCCCTGAATCTTATTCCTGAATCTGATGGCTTGAACTGAATTTGATGTCTGGAACTGAAAGAAAAAAATATATTGTATTTTATTTAAAGGAGGTCACTGATGGAATTTAAACGAATACTTTGCTGTGTTGATTTTTCAGCCAATGCTGAAAAAGCCTTTTATGCTGCGATTAACCAGGCAGAAAAATTCAATGCCCAGGTTCATCTTCTCCACGTCCTTCCTCCGGTTGTCAATCCTTTACTAACAGATGTTGATCTTGCTGTGCCTGATGAATCCAGAAAAAGTTTTGTGCAGCAGCTTGAAGAGCAGATGTTCAGCGAGTACGGCGGGAAAATCAAAAACAACATTGATTACCGTATTGCGGTCAGGGACGGTCATATTTCTTCTGAGATCCTGAACTACATAATTGATGAAAAAATAGACCTTGTCATTCTCGGCGCCTACGGGCTTTCAGGGGTTGAGCTTGTGCTCTTTGGAAGTGTGGCAAAACGTATCGCCCACAAGGCCCCCTGTTCTGTTATGATTATCAGGGAAACGAACTGAAACCCATTCAAATTTTTCCCGTCAGGAAGGGAATTTTCAGGGACTCAAAATTCCTCTTTGGAACATACCACTCAACATGGCACCATTGAGGGAAAAACGCAGACCCGTTCGGTTAAATTCTACAATCTTGACGCCATCATTTCCGTAATTGTGTTTTAAATCATATCAGGAACCTGTTCCGGTGTGATGTCAATTTTCAGAAAAATTTTTTTTTCAAGCTGCGTGGTCTGTCCCCACAGTTTTTTTATGCGCTCGGTGTACTTTGGACTGGTACCGTATTTGTCAAGGATATACGCCATCCGTTTGTCTAAGGGCACAATGGCATCATGCAATACTCTTTTATCGGAATAGTTGACAATTTCAGCTTCGGTTACCGGCATATCCATGGTGTAATTGTCAAGGATCACGTGCTGGCGGATGATTTCGCCTATTTCCGGGTATCCCAGTTCTGTTAAAAGTTCGCCGCCGGTGTCGGCATGGGCCTCATTGGTTGTAAAGCTGCGTGTTTTGGTAATATCGTGGAGCAGGGCGGAAGATTCTGTCAGATGAATATCAATTGCCGGATTAAGGGGGTGCAGCCTGACGGCCAGAAGCGATGCAGTCCTTTCTACCATTTCAGAATGGGCAATAATATGGGGCAGCATTTCCATTTTTTCAATAAGGGCATAACATTGCTGATGGTTGGGCAGGTTCATGGCCTTGTATCCCTTTGGTTTTTTCATGTGTTCATCAGAGTATCATAGGCTGATTTGATTTCAAGGAATTTTTTATTGGCAAGTTCCTGGAATTCCTTGCCCAGGTGGGCCACCCGGTCCGGGTGGTAGTTCTTGACCGCTTTTCTGTAAGCTGCCCTGATTTCTTCCTTTGAGGCCCCTTTTTTTACCCCGAGGATATCTTCGGGTTTTTTATCTGCGGACCGGGATTTTTCCGTATTTCGGGTGTTTTCGGCATTTTTAAATCTGTTGAAATCATCGGCTCTGTTTTGCTGGTTTTCTGTACTGGTGCGGTTCCAGTTTTTTGATGCGCTTTTTTTCTTTTTGCTTAAAAAATCAGGGAGCCGGCCGAATTTCAGATAATACAGAAAAAGCCCGATGAGAAACGTATCATCAATCCATCCCAGATAGGGGATAAAAAAATCCGGAATAATATCAATGGGGCTTATGAAATAGACAAGCACAATGATGCCAAGCAGAATTTTATAATAGGTGCTCATTTTTATTCCCGAATGATTCAGCCTTTTAGGACATCAATCATGGTAAAGATTTTTCCGGCTGCGCCCTGGTTTACTTTTTTATTGAGGAACATGGCCCCGTCAAAAGTGCCCTTAACATATATTTCCCTGCCGTTGATATTGTGTTTGAACTGAAAAAACACGGATTTGTCAGGGGAGGTCAAAGTATAGGTGTGCCATCCGTGACCGGTAAGATGTTCTTCTGGAATTTTCCATTTGTTTTTTTGTACTTCAGGATCCCGTTCCCTGACAATATTTTCTTCTGAAAACGGGATGCCCAGGCGGTTGAAGTATTTAACCATGGCCCTGGCTGTGCCGCTGGTATCGGCCTTGCCCTTTTGGTGGCTTTCCTCAATGGTGAGGGAGAATCCTTTGAAAAGATCGGGAAATGTTTCTGAGGCATAGTCCATCATGGCCTGAAATCCAACGATCTGCTTTGCCATGTTGGGAGCAATCACCGCGGGAACCGATCCTTTTAAAACCGTTTCTGCAAGTTTTTCCCTGTCTCCCCCGGTGGTCCCCATGACAAAGGGGAGATTGTTTTCTGTATAAAACAGGGCATTGTCGTTAACCGCTGTGGGGTGGGTAAAATCAATGGTGATAAAATCAGGAAACTCTGATTTTATCTGTTGAATAAATTTTTTCCGTGTTTCCGGCTTTAACAGAGAAATTTTTTCTTTTTCGACCATGAAACAGTCTGTTTCAATTTCAGGCCCTGTCAGGGAAAAAGGGACAAGGGAAAAACGGCTGTCGTCTGCTGCATGCTCTGCAATGGTGGCAGCAACGTTTCCTGGTAAACCGTTTATCATAAGATTGATTGTTTTCATTTTAAGTCCTTTTTTGTTGTTTAAACTCGATGATCAAGTCTTTTTATACCTCTTAGGGGTCAGGCCTGACCCCGATCTCCAGAAACCAGCCTCAGAAACTTGATCATCGAGTGTAAAGGGTAATCCTTGTATGGGTTAAAGGGGAATATGTCTGTTTTAAAAAGACCTGGAACAGGAAATATCCCGGATTAAAGCCTTGAGATGTTTCAGTTTTCTTGTGTTTAAAAAATGGATTCCTCTTTCAAGTGTTTTAACTGCCCCAGGAATATATTGTTTAAAAAAAGGCTTGCCGCAGTTTTGGCTCAAATGGGAAAACGCCCCCAGTATCTGCATGTTCCTTGTCAAAGCGCAGTATCTGAATCCTTTTATAAACATATGGCTGTCAAATCCTGTAAGACGACTTATCTTTTCTGCTGAATACTGCAGAAGTTCCTGCTGCAGAGAGGCAGGCAGCTCAACATAGGGGTCAATCAAAAGAGATGCCAGATCATACTGAAGCGGCCCTTTCCGTGCCCCCTGAAAATCAATGAAAAACAACTGGTTGTTTTTAACCATGATATTTCTGGACTGAAGATCTCTGTGCATTAAACCTGTAAAGGCATGTTCCAGGGCCTGGTCTGCAATAAATTCAAACTCGGGTTTTAAATTTTCAAATTTATAATCCAGGCCTGAATACTGGTTAACAAAGGCATCCATAAAGTATTGACACTCTTTTTCAAGGATCATCTGTTTTGAATACCTTTGTGTCTGGTATGTCCACTTTAAATCAAAACCTTTTATTCCGTTAAGAGAAAATTCAATGGCCAGATCACAGGCCCTTTTATACCAGTGCAGTCTTTTTTCATCAGAACCTTCTTTTTTTATGATATGTGAGAGATGAGTGTCTCCCAGATCCTCCATTACCACGATACCGGAAAAAATATCATGATTTTTAATTTCAGGGACAGGAATTTTTTGACTGAAAAGGTGACTGCCAATGGCAACAAAAGCCTTTACCTCGCTTTTTTCCCTGTTTTCTGCCTGGATGCCGTGGTCAACAATCACAAAGGATTTGTCCTGAAAAACTGCGCGACGCCAGGATCTGTCCGACCCGTCACCGGCAATCTTTTTCATAAGGATGTCCAGCGTATCATCTGCTTTGCAGCACTGGGCAGCCGTAAGGAGGGCTGATGCCTCTGAGTAGCTGTCCGGGGTTCCGATATCACACCAGTATGTTTTTTTACAGACATAGGCCTTTACAGAATTTTTCTGTTTTAAAAGGGCTCTATAGATATCAATGCTTGAGAATCGGTCTGTATCCGGCATGGCTTTGTAGATCTGCGGAGACAACACCTGAATCCCAGTGAAGGCAAGGGCTTTATTGTTTCTGCCCGGGCTGAATTTTTTTCCATGGAAATGGGTGACATAAACATCTTCATTTACCTCAACTGTATTGAATTTTTTGAAATCATGCATGACAAGCGTGACCGGCCATGATCCATTTAAATGAAAATGCCATACATCAGACAAATCAATGTCAGAAAAAACATCACTGTTGATAACAAGAAAAGGCTCATCCCTGATAAATTGTTCAATATTTTTGATAGCGCCGCCTGTTCCAAGGATATCGGGTTCATGAACAATCCTGATCCTGCCCGGAAAATCCCTGCTTTGGATGAAGGATTTGATTTTCTGGTGAAGATGGTGGGTGTTGATGAAAATGTCTCTGAACCCGGCTTTTAAAAGTTTTTCCACAGTGATGTCAAGTATGGGCCTTTTGTCAAGTGTAAACATAGGCTTTGGTGTCACTGATGTATATGGGAGCAGCCGTGTTCCAAAACCGGCTGCAAGAATTAAGGCTTTCATGATCAGAATGTGGTAAATTTTAAAAGTTTTTCAATTATTCCCTTGTACCTGGTAATTTCTTCCTTGTCCTCCATGCCGGTGACACCGTTTTTCATAAAAAAACGGCATGCATTGATATAATTTATCTTGGACAGAGATTCCTTGAGCTGAATTTCCTGGCGTTTGTACATTTTAATGCCCAGACTCTGAATTTTTTTGATCCTGTCCTTTGATACGTGTTTGTCTTCCGGATATTTTTCAAAATACTCAAGGGCTGTTTTATAGGATTCCAGAAAAGGCTTTAAAAAACCGGAAAAACATTTTAATTTTCTAAACCCTTCTGAGGTAAGGTTGTACCTGTCCTCCATTTTATTGGCCGGAACAATAATTCCGTCTTCCATAAACGCTTTCAGACATTGACGGATATGATATTCTCCTGTGATCTCCTCGTTAAAGGAGAATTCATCTATAAAGAATTTTTCCAGGAAATTATACGTTTTTAAAAGGCTCTGGGATGAAAATTGAAATGTGTCGGTTTCAAGTATGGCCACAGCCGTATAAGAAGCAGGAATAAAATAGGAGATGGCATTGTTTTTATAATAATCCAGAACCGGTCTTTTATTGTCCTTGAGTATGAATCTTGTGGTTTCTTCAATTTCATCCTCATCCTCATCTGCAAATTCAATAAATTTTCGGGAGATGAAATTTTCCAGAACCGTGTTGAATGCCGTTACAGAATCCAGGGTAAGGGTGTCTGCCAGTTCTGCGTTGAAAAAGGTTAAAATATTCATGTAGGATTCAACCTTTTCCATGAGCTCTTTTTTGGTAAATCTATTTCCAGGACTGTTCAGCACAGCACCTGCGATAATGCCGTGGGGCGTGACAATGGAGATCTGGTTGATGGCGTTGACGAGTTTGTATCCCATGGTCCTGCAAAGCGTTTTATGAACAGTTTCATCTATTTGTGAAGGAAGAAGTCCTTTGTCCCTGATATAGGATTCAAGGGATATGGTGTCGCCGAATTTAATATAGACTTTTCCGTATTTTTTCTTTAAAAATTTTCTGGCTTTGATCAGTCCGGAGATATTCTCCGGTTTTTTCTTGCCTCCCTCAATTTCATAAAGATAGGCATCTTCCTCAAGAACCCGGTCGTAACCCACATAGACAGGGACAAAGAGAAGATCCTCGCACGCCTTTCTTCTGTAAGCCTTGATAATGATGGATAGAAACCCGAGTTTTGGAGACAACAGCTTACCGGTCCGGCTTCTGCCCCCTTCGATGAAAAATTCAAGATTAAAGCCTTCAGCCAGCAGTTTTTCAATATAGGCGGCAAATATTCTGGAGTAGAGGACAGCGCCCTTAAAGGTACGTCTGAGAAAAAAAGCGCCGCCTCCCCTGAAAATTGGACCAAGGGGCCAGAAGGACAGGTTCCTGCCTGCAGCAATGTGGGGGCAGGGCATGTTATTGTTGAACATGACAAAGGATAACAAAAGATAGTCCAGATGGCTTTTATGGCAGGGGACAAGGACAAGCGGGGCTTTTTTGGAATCTTCCTTGATCCGGTCAAGGCCTTCTTCATCAACCACCAGCCCTTCAAAAATATTTTTAAACACCCAGATCAGAATTTTTTTCATGGCCAGTATGATATTAAGGTTGTAGTTGGCAGCGATTTCTTTGATATGGGAATCTGCCTTTTTATGAACCTGCTCAATGGTTTTACCGTTTTCACTGGCATAGGCTTTCATAAAATTCCGCAGCGGGGCCCTGGTAAGGATTTCTTCTGTGAGCTCATCCCTGGATTTAAGAAGCGGCCCTGTGACGCTTCTTCTCTGGCGGTTTAAAAGATCTGTGAGATACGACCTCAGACGGCCGGCCTGATACACCGCATCAAGGTTATTGATATCCGGCCTGTCCAGAAACTCTCTGAGGTTGACCGGCTGGGATATGTCAACGTTAATTTTACCGGGATTTCTAAAAATTGCGGCAAGACGTCTGATTTTGCCGGGCTTCTCATGGCTGCCCAGAATAATTTCCAGAAAACCAGGGGTTGAGCGGACAGGTTTGGAAGAAAACACAATGGCACTTGGAACAAAGAAAATTGGTCTGCTTATTCTGTTCTGAAGCTGAATCAGAAGAAACAACGGGTCTGGTTTTGATTTGACAAATCGTTTATAAAACTCATCTCCTTCAATAAGGTAGACAAAACCTGAGCGTCCCCGGGTGAGCTCACTGGTCAGATAACCGCTTGCATAAGGCGTTTTGAATTTTAAATGCTGAAAAAAATAAATAATCTGCCACAGGGTTATTTTAAAAGCCTTTTTCACGGGTTGGAGCAGGAAAAAATTGAAATCAAATCCGATTTCAGGATAGGGAAGGGCTGCTTTTTTGAACATGGTATTGAAATAAAGGAATTCAAAAAGGGTTTTGTACTTTCCTGTATAAATGACAATCCCCTGTTCGTTAAGTTTGAATACTTTGTTTTTTGTTTTTTTATTAAGTTTTATCCTGGAAAAAACTCTGTTGAACAGGTAAGAAAAGAACAGGCTATGCGTTCCCGGGTAAAAACATGAAAAATGATCACTGCTGTTATTTTTTAAGTTATTGAATTTTTCCCTTATCAACTGCAGTGTCTGTGCTGTTTTCTTTATTATATCTGAAAGTATTTTCATAGTTGGTTCCTGTTTCTGATTATGTGAACGGCATTGCAGTTTTATTCTGCAAACCCGTAAACTATCATAAGTATCAGATTATTGGCAATATAATATTTTTGGGTTAAAATTTGGCTTGCTTTAGTTTATCCCTTATGATAATTGAAATGGAAATATAAAATTGAAATAATTTAACAGGTTCATTTTAAAAGCAAAAAATTAACATTTGCAACTATTTAGTTTTAAGGAGGCGTTATGAAGACATTGATTGGTGGAGCTGTTGCAGCTCTTCTCGGTATTATTGGCATTGCTGTATGGTTTGGAGCTTTTTTGCAACTTCTGGCCGGTGCACTGCCTCCCATTCTTCTGCTCGGAGGCGGACTTGCTCTTTACCTTGGATTTGATGAGTTAAAAGATACCTGGAAAAAAGATGAGGGAAAAGAAGCTCCTGAAACAAGCGATAAAGAAAAAATTGCTCAGCTTGAAAAAGAGCTTGCAGAATTGAAAAAATAAAATTTGTTTTATGATGCAGACAGCTTTGCAGCAGGGTCAGTTTTTTTAAGGAACTGGCCCTGCTTAATGATAGCTGGACAAATGAGGGCCGGCTGCTTTTTATATCAGCGGAACAGATAAGGCCGGCTGAATAAAATTAAAATGTAACGCGGATTGAGGATATGGATACGGCAGAACAGGCAGGTGATGTCACTGTTTCATTTTGATGGCATCGGTTGCAAGTCTGTCTGCGGTTTCATTTCCCGCAAATCCGGCATGTCCCTTTATTTTTATGAGTTTAAGATCCTTGAACCGCGTCATTAATGATTTGATGCGATGGACCAGTTCAATGTTTTTCTGCGGCTTCCAGTTTTTGTTGAGCAGTCCGACAGCATAGCTGCTGTCTGTATAAAGACGCACTGGAAGATCGGTTCGCTTCAGCTCCTTCAGGGCTCTTTCAATGGCCGTCAGCTCGGCAATATTGTTGGTGGATATCCCTATATATTCAGAAATCTCTTTTTTATGCCCGCCAAAGCAGAAAAAGACCCCTATGCCGGAAGGCCCGGGGTTTCCTGAGGATGCCCCGTCCGTGTATATAACAATGGCATTTTCCGGTATGGTTTCATCGGGAAAATTTGCTTCACTGCTTTTTTCTGCTTTTTTTCTTTTTCTGCTTTTTTTCTTTTTAATTTCCGCATATTCTTCAGGCATCAGGTTTTCCATTTTCACAAGGTACTGGTAGTTTTGTTTTAAATTGTACTTTATCAGTACTTTTTCATTTTTGACCTTAAGCCTGCCGCTGCTGTCTGTTTCTGCCCATACCTTGTTTCCTCTGAAGCTCATTCTTTTCCATGATTTCTCATTTTCACTCATAAATATAAAACCTTTTGCTTGTTTCCTTGAATTCACACAAAGAGGCCTGCCAGGAAGCTTCTATGGCATTAATGTCCTTTAGATTTGCTAATTTTTTTCTAAGGCTTTTGCTTCCAAGGATAAGATCTATGGGCTTTTTTTTATATTCATACTCATAGGGGGGCTGTTTCCACTGAAAATTTTCTTTATGGTATTTTATGATCTGCTGCAGAAGCAGTAATGAAGTTTTGTAGGGAGCAAAAAGCAGTGGGTCAGTTATATGGATATGAAATCCCTGGCAGGTTTTGTTCTGCCATTTTCCAGAGGTTGGCTGAAAACAGACCGGTCTGAGTACTGCGCCTTTGATTTTGTTTTTAACGGCATTTAAAATCAGGTCTGTTTTAAAGAACGGAGCGCCGAACTGCTCAAAGGGCAGGGCTGTTCCCCTTCCTTCGGAAATATTGGTTCCCTCAAAAATGACCTGACCTGGATAAACAAAAACAGATGCCTCTGTGGGCAGATTCGGAGAAGGGGGGACATAGGGAAGAAGGGTGTCTTTAAACAGCATGTTTCGTTCCCAGTTTTTCATGGGAATGATCTGCAGGTCACAGCCTATATTGAAATAAACATTGAACAGATGAGAAATTTCACCTGCAGTAAGTCCGTGACGCATGGGAATGGGAAACCTTCCCACAAAAGACGCATATTCTTTTTCAAGGACATTCCCCTCAATCCTGGCACCACCCAGGGGATTGGGTCGGTCAAGAATTATTATTTTTTTTCCATATTTTTTGGCAGCTTCCATGCAGTAGGAGATGGTATATATAAACGTGTAGACCCGTGTTCCCACATCCTGGATATCTATGATCAGCACATCTATCAAGTCAAACATCTTCTTTAAGGGGAATCGGGTGCTGCTGTAGAGACTGAAAACCGGTATGCCTGACCCTGGTTTCACAAAATGATCGGATTCGATCATATTGTCCTGCTTTTCAGCATAAAAGCCGTGCTGGGGCGAGAACAGAGCCTTGATTTGGCCTGGATAGATTTTTTGAATAATATCAAAGGCATGATTGTATTTAGTGTCTGTTGATGCGGGATTTGACAGCAGTCCCAGTTTTTTTCCCCCCAGGGAAGTTAGCGGATTCTGTGCCAGATTTTCAAGACCTGTGATAATCAGGGATAACTCCTTTTCTGCAGAAAAACTGCAGCTTACGGAAGTTTTAATTGTCCGGTTTGGTGCCGGGCATTGCCCAATGGGTGCGCTGTTGAGGAAGAACAATTCAGCTTTGACATTTAGGTTCATCTTTATCACAGATATTGACAAAATATCAATTTCAAAATAAATAACCTGTTACTCGATGGTCAGGTTCTTGTGTCTGTTTTCTGGAGAACGGGGTCAGGCCTGCGTTATTGATGTTATCAACCCCAGCCGTTGAGAACCTGGGGCGGCACAGATAATGCCAATACCGCAGGCCTGACCCCTCACATGAAAAAAACTTGCTCATCGAGTGTTACAATCAATTTTCAGGCAGGACTGCCTGATTGCGGCATATGCCAGATAGAAACGAATGTATTTTAAAAGGTTCTGGCAGGGGATCTGGTGCCTTTTAACGGCATATGTCATACAACAATCCTTGAGCGGGAGATAAAATGAAATTAAATGTTTTAGAAAATATAATGTCCATAAAGCCCTATGTGCCGGGCAAACCGGTTGGCGAGCTGGAAAGAGAATTTGGAATATCTGAGTCGGTAAAGCTGGCCTCCAATGAAAATCCATGCGGCCCATCCCCCCTGGCAGTAAAGGCTGTTCAGGACGAACTCAGCAGGATGAACAGATATCCCGACGGCAGCGCCTATGAATTGACCGGCAAACTTGCCGGGAAATTCAAGGTCAGGCCTGAAAATATTGTAATCGGCAATGGATCAGACGACCTTATTTCTCTGCTTGCCCATGGGTTTTTACCGCCGGGCTCCGAGGCCTTGATGCCGTTTCCCTCGTTCCTCATGTATGAAATTTCTGTTATGAGTGCGGGAGCCCTGCCGGTTAAAGTGCCGTTAAACAAATTTTCCATTGATCTTTCTACCCTGGCGGATCATATTACAGATAAAACCGCCATGATTTTTTTAACAAATCCCAACAATCCCACAGGCAGCTGGTTTTCCATTGAAGAATTCAATGAATTTATTAAAAAACTGCCTGACCATGTGCTGGTGGTTGTTGATGAGGCATATATCGAATTTGTAAGGGATACAACTGTTTTCAACAGCCTGGCCAGACCTTTGTCAGACAGGCGGGTAATTTCCCTTAGAACCTTTTCAAAGGCCTATGGACTTGCCGGGCTCAGAATCGGCTACGGGGTAATGGCCCCGGAGATTGCCGATATCCTCCACAGAATCCGGCAGCCTTTTAATGTCAATGCCCTGGCTCAGACAGCCGCAGTTGCGGCTCTGGAAGATGAGGATCACCTGGGAAAAAGCATTGAAATCATACACAAGGGGGTTGATTTTCTTCAAAAAGAACTGACTGAAATGGGGCTTGAAACCTATCCCACCCAGGCTAATTTTTTTCTGGTGGATGTAAAAACCGATGCCGCACAGGTGTTTAAGGCGCTTTTAAAACAGGGGGTGATTGTCCGGGCCATGGGATCCTACGGGTTTAAAACCTGTTTGAGGGTAAATGCCGGCCTGGAAAAGGAAAACTCCATGTTTATAGCGGCACTGAAAAAGGTGCTGGCCTGACACTGAATATCAAGGATGCAAATTTTGTATGAAAACAACAATCATTACTATAGACGGCCCTGCCGGTGCCGGAAAATCGAGTGTCAGCAGGTGTCTTGCAGAAAAACTCAATTTTGCCTATGTTGACACAGGGGCTTTATACAGAGGCGTGGCCTATGAAATTTACAAATGCGGAATAGACGGGTTGGACGATGCAGCCCTTAAGCGCTTTTTACCTTCAATTTCCCTTGATATTGCCCGCAGGAACAATCAGATGGTCCTGTTCAGCTCAGGCCGGGATATTAGCGGTAAAATAAGAAGCGAAAGAATTTCCATGCTGGCCTCTTCTGTTTCCGCAAAACCCGCGGTAAGGAATTTTCTTCTTGATATACAAAGAGAACTGGGGAAAAAGGATAATTCAATTTTTGAGGGAAGAGACATGGGAACCGTTGTTTTTCCTGAAGCAGACCATAAGTTTTTTCTCTATGCGGATTTAAGCATAAGGGCGAAGCGGCGCTACAATGAGATAGACAGTCCAGACACTTCATTAACTGCTGTTCAGGAGAGCATGGCAAAAAGGGATAAAAACGATTCCACGAGAAGTGAGGCGCCCCTGAAACCGGCAGCAGATGCTGTTCTGGTTGACTCTACAGAACTGAACATAGATGAAGTGGTGGATAAAATGGTGTCCGCGATAAAGGGTGGTCTCTAAAATTAAGGATTTTTTCCAGGTCTCCCGAGTCCATACGGTTCAGATGCTGAATTTTCTTTATTTTGATGTTGCGTTTTTTTCAGAACAATGTTAGAAAATAAAATTATACTCTTTACAAGGGTGTAAAATACTGTTTAAGGGGAAGAACTTATTATGAATAACATTGCTGAAATAAACGAGAACAACGAAATGAACCAAGAAGAAATCAAAACAGAAGAAACTTCTGAGAATGAAGACCTCAATGTGTTTTCTGATTCTGAGATAACAGGAGAGGAGAACGTTCTTTCTGATTCTGAAATAACAGGAGAAGAAAGCATGGAAGAACTAATGGGCATTTATGAGGAAAGCTTTAAGCAATTTGAGGAAGGTCAGGTTGTTACAGGCACCATAATTGCTGTTGACAAGGACCATGTCCTGGTTGACGTGGGATATAAATCAGAAGGTCAGATTTCCATTTCTGAGTTCAAGGACGAAGATGGCAATGTAGACGTTAACCTCAATGATCGTGTTGAAGTGATGGTTGAGGTATGGGATGAGGAAGAGGAAACAGTTATCCTCTCCAAGGAAAAAGCGGCCAAGGTTAAGGTATGGGATGCCATAAAGGACATTTACGAGGCAGACGGAACCATAGAGGGGTTGATCACCAGCAGGGTTAAAGGCGGTTTTTCAGTTGATATCGGGCTTCAGGGCTTTCTGCCGGGTTCCCAGGCTGATTTAAGGCCCATCCGGAATATGGATGAAATGGTGAATCAGACCTATACTTTTAAAATTCTCAAGTACAATAGAAAAAGAAGCAATATCGTCCTTTCAAGGCGGGTGATTCTTGAGGCGGAACGGGAGCAGGCCAGGGCGGCAACCCTTGCAGCAATTGAAAATGACAAGGTGATGGAAGGGGTTGTCAAGAACATAACAGAATACGGAGTGTTTGTTGATCTTGGCGGTGTTGACGGCCTTCTTCACATCACAGATATTTCATGGGGCCGGGTAAAACATCCTTCTGAACTTTTTTCCGTTGGAGATACCATTACTGTTAAAATTCTGTCCTATGACTTTGAAAAAGAACGGGTTTCTCTTGGCATGAAACAGCTTACCCCGGATCCCTGGACCACTGCGGTGGAAAAATATCCTGTGGATTCCAGAGTCAAGGGCAAGGTGGTAAGCCTGACAGATTACGGAGCGTTTATTGAGCTTGAAGAAGGCGTTGAAGGTCTTATTCATGTTTCTGAGATGTCATGGACAAGAAAGGTCCGTCATCCATCCAAAATTGTCTCTGTAGGCGAAGAGGTGGAAGCTGTTGTTCTGGATCTTAAGCCTGAAAACCGTAGGATTTCACTTGGCATCAAGCAGACCATGGAAAATCCATGGGAGGTGATCAGTGAAAAATACCCTGTGGGAACTGTTATTGAAGGCAAAATTAAAAACATTACAGATTTTGGCCTTTTCATAGGCATTGATGATGACATTGACGGCCTTGTGCATATTTCCGATATATCCTGGACCAAACGCATCAAACATCCTTCTGAGATTTACAAAAAGAATGATACAGTTCAGGCGGTTGTCCTTGATATTAATAAATCCAGCGAGCGTTTTTCCCTGGGTATCAAACAGATTCAGCCCGATCCCTGGGAGACTGTTGAAGAACGGTATTCAGTGGGAACAGAAATTTCCGGCGTAGTGACCAATGTCACGGATTTTGGTGTGTTTGTTGAACTGGAAGAAGGGATAGAAGGGCTTATCCATGTGTCAGAAATAAGCAAGGAAAAGATCAAAACCCCGGCGGACAAATTCAAGGTCAAAGACACGGTTGCGGCAAAGGTAATGAACATCAACAGTGATGAGCGGCGAATCGGACTTTCCATCAAACGTCTGGAAGATGACGAGGAAGAAACAGTTGTGGAAAGTTTCAACAAAAATCTGAAAAAGGAAAAGCCGGTTACTTCATCCTTTGGCGAGCTGTTGCGTGACAACCTTGAAGAAGCCGCTGCCAAATCAGAAACAGACAATTCTGACGCTGACCCGAAAGAATAAATAAAATTATTAATCTGGTTTGTAAATCAGTCAGATTATTGCTTTTTAGCACATAAATTCAGATGCCCTGCAATGCCTTGCCTGGGTCTTTAAAAAAAAGAGCTGGAACCAGATTTTATCTGACCGGCTCTTTTGTTTTTACCGGGCATTCAGCAGCCTTAACCTTAAATTCGATGACTCCTTTCTTTAGAACCGGCATGGTTGGCTCATGATCATGGGGCCGGCCACAAAGAACAATGAAACGCGGTTCACGGCATTGCTGAGACAAGCGTTTCTTGTAACACCCGGATACAGAAATCTGATCATCGAGTGAAACAACCCATAGGGTGACGTCATGTTTTCAAGAAGACATCCTTTTCTTTTTTTTACCCTGGCTTTTTCAGCAATATCTGCACTGGCCCTTATTTTTTTTCTCATTGTTCTTCTGGCCGGGTCAGGGTTTGTTTCTTCACATTTCCTTAAGGCTCAGGCCACTGTTAAAGAAGGCAATGTGGGAATTGTGGAGATCACCGGTATTTTAACCTCTTCAAAGGATATTATAAAGCATATAACAGAGTTCAGGGAAGATTCTGCCATCAAAGCCATTGTCCTTAGAATCAATTCACCGGGAGGCGGTGTTGGACCGGCCCAGGAGATTTACCAGGAAGTCGTAAAAACCAGAAAAAAGAAGAAAATTATGGCATCCCTGGGGGCAGTAGCGGCTTCCGGCGGATATTACGTGGCCTCTGCTTCAGACGGGATCATGTGCAACCCCGGCACCATTACCGGCAGCATCGGTGTTATCATGGAATATGCCAATTTTGAGGAAATTCTGAAAAAAATCGGCCTTTCCCCTGTGGTTATCAAAAGCGGGGAATTTAAGGATATAGGGTCTCCGGCCAGGGATATTACTGACAAAGAAAGAACAATCCTTCAGCAGGTGGCTGATGAGATTCATATGCAGTTTGTCAATGATGTGGCTGCAGGGCGACATCTTGAAGTGGACAGGGTAAAGGAACTGGCTGACGGCAGGATTTATACAGGGAAAAGCGCCCTTGATTTAAACCTGGTTGACAGGCTCGGCAATTTAGGGGATGCCGTTGAATGGGCAGGCAGGACAGCAGGGATTAAAGGCGAAATCCGGCCGGTGTATCCAGATGTGGACCGAATTACGTTTATTGCCAGAATGTTTGATAATTTATTCAAAAGAACTCACATCTCCGGCGCCATATCGGATTACTTCAGGTATGTCATCAATTAAGGACACCACGCTGGATGCAGTGCCGGGCACCCGGCCTGCGTCAATTACCGCGTCAAGTCTGTTGGCAAACCAGTCATGGAGCAGTGATGGGTCTTCAAATACCTGACCGCCCGGTTTGGTGGCACTGGTTGACAAAACAGGATTTCCCAGCTTTCTGGCAATTTCCAGACTGATTTTGTTGTCTGGAACCCGTATGCCTGCTGTTTTCCTTTTGGTCAGCATGATTTTCGGCACGAGTTTTGATCCAAGCAGGATAAAGGTGTAGGGGCCGGGCAGGAGTCGTTTAAGGTTTCGATAGGCAATGGTTGTGACCTTGGCGTAATCGCTGATATGTTTCAGGTCGGCGCATACAAAGCTGAAGGGTTTTTTTTTGTCCCTCTGCTTGATCTGGTATACTTTTTCAATGGCTTTTTTGTTCATGATATCGCAGCC
>JAWOEJ010000391.1:0-7982 GCA_046482845.1 Desulfobacteraceae bacterium
GGAAGGTGACAGCGGAGAATGGCAACACAATTTCCCTGGATATCCGGAACAAAGGAAATTTCTGTTTCATCATAAAAACAGGGATGGGACTTTAATATCAAATTAAGCCGTCTGATGTGATCCACCTGGTTGATGTCTGAATCCCAGTTCAGACAGGGGGACTCATGAACATTAATTTTTTCCTCGGCAAACCACTCCACCCCGTTGGCAAAGCCAAATCCCCCGCAAAAGGAGAAAAGGGCTGACAGGGCTGTCCGCATTACAGCATACTCCCGGGAAACAGAGGCAAGGCGGGGATTGTCATGGGTTTCGGCAAAATTAATCATAATGCCGTATTGTTTTGAAATATCAAAGGCCTCTTTGAGATAGTGTTCAATTTGATATTTATCGTAATTCTGAAACAATTCAGAATAGGCCCAGTTCATATTGGCCCGGTTGAGCAGATCACAGGTGGTACGAATGGGACCGCCAAGGCCTTCCAGCAGAAACAGGGTATCAGGATACTGCTCCTTTACCCGGGCTGTAATATACTCCCAGGCAGCCACCGGGATCATATAACCGGCATCACACCGAAACCCGTCAACCCCCCGGCTGCACCACAAAAGAAACACCTCGGCCATATACTGCCACAGGTCGGTTCTGGAATAATCCAGCCGGGTTAAATCCGCCCATTCCACGCCCCAGGCCCCCGGCACTTCTATTCTGCCGTCCTTTCCCCGGACCAGCCATTCAGGATGGCTTTCATGGATGGACGCAGCCCACCCGGTATGATTGATGGCAATATCAAGAAAAAGATATCCATTATACCGGTGAATGGTATCGGCCAGTTCTCTGAACTGTTCCAGAGGGGTGGCTGACGGATCAAATTCCGCCAGGGCCGGATCAACATCCTTGAAATTCACAGCCGCATAGGGGCTGCCAAACCTTCCCATGCGGCCGTAGGTGGTCGGCACAGGATGTACTGGAAGCAGCTGAACTGCTCTGCATCCAAGGGTTGAAAAAATAAAATCCGCCTTTTTGATTAGATCCCTGAACTTCCCGGATTCAGGAATAACCGTGTACCCCTTTTTATCAAGGGTTTCCATAAGGGATTCAGGGGTGTCATTGTGGGTGCCGCCAAACTGCCGGACAAAGGCATTGTAAATGATATTGGCGCAGCATGTCCCTGCCGGCTCCACATTGATCACGCAGTTGTTTCCAGGGGGCCATAATGGAACAGCAGAGTCTTCAGGAAGAAAAAAACATTTAGAATTAAAATGACCTGTTTGTGTCAAAGGCAGGGTAATGGAAAAAAGCGTATCGCTTTTCTGATCCATTTTTATATCATGCCATTGTTTATTAAGTTTGATTTCGTTATGATCAATCCAGCGGATAATTTCTCTTCGCAACACATCTGCCCTGCCAAGTTCTGTCCGGATCCATGCTTCTCCCTTGACTTTTTCAGGCATTTCAAGGGTAAAAGTGACCAGATCTCCGCAGAACATAACCTTTGCTGAACCAGGCACAGGATTTTGTAAAATCATTTCATGTCCCGCCATACCCTTTCCCCTTTTTCTCGATGATCAAGTTCCAACCAGTGTCTGTTTAATATAAACCCGCATTTTTCTGCCATATTTTCTGCCATAAAGGCCTGCCCAATGAAAAACAAGCCATGACAGGGTGTAAGCCTGACCTGAAATTATTTCCAGCCGCCCAGGAGATGGAGATGCAGATGAAAAACAAACTGGTCACCGCCTTTTTCAACATTAAACAAGAGTTTGTATCCGGATTTTGCCACGCCTTCCTGTTCTGCCATTTTTTTTGCCAGATAAAAAAACTTTGACATAATGTCTCTGTCATCTTCGGTGATATCGTTAATGCTTCTTATGTGTTTTCTGGGTACAATGAGAATATGAACCGGTGCATGGGGTTTAATATCCCTGAACACAACAAAATCATCATCTTCAAAAATAAATTCAGAGGGAATCTCCCCGTTTACAATTTTACAGAAAATACAATCATTGTCGCTCATATCAGTTCTCCTGTGTCGGTCTAGAAAATTAAACGGTTTCTGGTGCTGATTTTTCAGGATGCAAAGCCGCTATATCCTGTCCAGTTCATCCATCAAAGCTTCCATGACTTCAGTTGCCCTGCCCTGTAAAAAAACATCTGTAATGGCATCTGTGTAGGATGATTTTTCAGTATTGATCTCAATAATTGCTGCCCCTTTCTGTTTTGCCATTCTTGGAATCATATTGGCCGGGGCCACTTCCCCTGTGGTGCCGATAAGTATAAACAGATCTGCCCTGTTTGTTTCAATAAAAGATCTGGACTGGGCCGGTTCAGGTATGGATTCGCCAAAAAAAACAGCATCGGGCTTTAACAGCCCGCCGCATCTTTCGCACACCGGCGGAAGTATTTTTAAATCCACCTCCTCAATCGTTAGCTTTGCCGAGCAGTTCAAACAGACCAGATCCCTGAGGGAACCGTGAAATTCGTGGACCACCCGGCTGCCTGCATCATAGTGAAGCGAATCCACATTCTGGGTAATCACCCCGCTGAGCAAATCTCTGTGTTCAAGTTCTGCCAGGGCATAATGGGCGGCATTGGGCTTAACCTGGCCAAAGAGATCATAAAAAATTTCCCGTATCACTGCCCAGGATTCCGCTGGCCGGTTAACAAAATATCTGATCTCAAAACTTTCAGGATCATATCTGTTCCAGAGTCCGTTTTCTCCCCTGAACGGGGGAATCCCGCTTTCAACGGAAATTCCAGCACCTGTAAATGCAATGGTTCTTGCCGATGAATGTATTAATTCGGCGGCCTTTGCAAACATACCCCCTCCTCAACTCTCAATTGTTAATTATCATGGTGCCCTGTGTACAGATGCCCTGGATAAGAATGAAATCAATGAAATTCAATCATTTTCCATTTACACTTTGTGTTGCAGATGGTATTTATCAAATCTGTTAAATTAAAGTAAACTGGCTTGACAAAAATACAGGATATTTTCCAGCACCACTGAATATGACATATTTTTTTAACATGAATATGACATATTTTCATTGAAAAATGCAATAGATATTTGGATACAGGAGAAAATGGGACAGGCAGAAAAAAAGACATTAACCATCCAGAAAATGGCAGAAAACCTTGCAAGCTTTGCAATTGACAGGGAAGATATAAAAATGCTCATCCAGGCAATTCCTGAGAACTGCGGTCTTAATCTGACCCAGGTAGAATATGAGCTTCAGATTCTGAAAATTCTCAGTGTGGGATGGGCGGTCTCCTTTTATATGCCCCAGGGGGATCAAAAAAAGGCATTAACCCGTCTTTTCTGGGAGTATATACGGGAAATATCTAAAAACATATCCAATATCACCGAGACCACAACCGGCACATCCATTGATTATTTTTCAATTCTAAAGGAGCGGCTGGACACCTATGTCAAAAAAATGCAGGAAAACCAGACCTCGGCATCTGAACCATCCGTGATCATGGGACCTGCCTTTGCAGAAGCATGCACAAGCCCTGAAAACGCTGTTGCCATTTTAACAGGCACCAAGATGTTCACCCTGACCCTTGGGAGCATAAAAGAATATCTCAATTCCGTAACCCTGGAATAAAAACAAGAAACTCTCAGATGATTAAAACAAAACCGGTATGGTTTCACCCCCATAGCCTGATCAAAACCATAATATATGTCAATGTGTTTGTTTTTGCAGCCAGCCTGGTGTTAAGCGGCAGAAACATTGAACTATCAATGAACCCCTTTACCGCCCTGTCTCCATCGATAAAGACCCTGATATTTCTCGGGGCGTCCGGCACCGTCCCCATTGACCATTACCAGGAATGGTGGTCTTTAATTGCAGCCAGCTGGCTCCACGGCGGGCTTCTCCATGTTTTATTCAACATGACTGCCCTGTTTCAGATCGGCCCTTTTGTGGCAAGAGAATTCGGCACCCACAGAATGTTTCTTATCTACACCCTGAGCGGTGCCGCTGGATTTTATCTCTCCTATATGGCAGGGGTGATGGTCACAATCGGGGCATCTGCATCCCTGTGCGGTCTTATCGGGGCCACCCTTTTTTATGGAAAATCCAGGGGTGGAATATACGGGGAAGCCATTTTTAAACAGACCTCGGGCTGGGTGTTCGGCCTTGTCCTTTTCGGCCTTCTTGTTCCCAATATCAACAACTGGGGACACGGCGGCGGCCTGTTTGCCGGCATTGCACTGGCCTGGCTGCTGGGATACAATGAAAGATCAAAAGAAAATCAGGTCCACAGATTCTGTTCAATTTTTTTCATGGGTCTTACTGCAGTGATTATTGCCTGGGCATTTTTCTCCGCCCTGACCATTGCCTTTTAATACGTGAGCACAGCCTGGTTTTACACAAATTTTACAAACACAGACCTTGAGATCCTTTCCTTTTTCTAATATACATCTGCATATGAAAAAAAAAATGGAAAAAATTGCTGTTGTTGGAGTGTCCTGCCTTTTTCCAGATGCAGATGGATTTGATGCGTTTTCAGCCAATATCATGGACAAAAAGGAAGCCATTGACGACGTGCCCCGGCACAGATGGATTCTGCCCCCTGATGCAATTGTCTCTGAATTCAATCAGCCGGACAGGGCCTGCTCCAAAAGGGCGGGACTGGTCAAAGAATTTTCCTTTGACCCTTATGGATTCAACATTGACAAGGATATTGTGTCCGGACTGGACCCCCTCCATAAAATGGTGCTTCACACTGGAAGAAACGCTGCTTTACCCTGCCCCATCACCAGAAAAATAAAAGAAAGAACCGGTGTTATACTGGCTTCCATCTCCCTTCCCACAGACACAGCCTCTAAAGCTGCCTGGGAAATTCTTTTACAAAAAAACCCAAGACCCCTTACCAGAACCGATGCCCTTGCCGCCAGTGTGGTTTCCACGCCGGCTGCCCTTTTAGCCCGGGCAATGGGGTATAAGGGAGGGAGCTGCACCCTGGATGCGGCCTGTGCATCATCCCTTTATGCCGTTAAACTGGCCTGTGATGAATTATCCCATAACCGGGCCGACATGATGATCTGCGGAGGGGTATCAAGACCCGATGCCATGTATACCCAGATCGGCTTTACCCAGCTGACAGCCCTTTCTCCTTCGGGCCGATGTGCTGCATTTGATGCAGCAGCAGACGGCCTGGTGGTGGGAGAAGGTGCCGGCATACTGGTATTAAAGCGCCTTAAGGATGCCATTAAAAGTCAGGATCATATTTACGGCATAGTGACAGGGGCCGGACTGTCCAACGACATCGGCGGAAATCTGGTGGCACCGGCCAGTGACGGCCAGATCAGGGCCATGACAGCGGCCTATACATCGGCAGAATGGTCGCTTTCCGATGTTCAGCTCATGGAATGCCACGGGTCAGGCACCATTGTGGGCGACCTTGTGGAATCTGAATCCATTAAAACCATGTGGGAAAAAAGCGGCTCCTTTAAAAACAGGCTGTCCATTGGATCGGTGAAATCCATGACCGGCCATCTGCTTACCGCAGCAGGTGCAGCCGGCATGATCAAAGTGCTGGCAGGCCTTGACAGAAAAAAGCTGCCCCCTTCCCTGCATTTTAACGCCTTTCCAGACGGCAGCCCCTTACACAATACATCCATAAGGGTGCAGACAGAAACCGAGGACTGGATACCGGACAACCTGTCCCGCCATGGTGGCGGCGGGTTAAAATCCGCACAAGGGTTTTCCCGGAGAGCGGCTGTAAGTGCATTTGGCTTTGGCGGCATCAATGCCCATCTGCTGGTTGAGGCGTTTGTCAGAAAATCCCATTTTCCAGTCCCTTCTTTCCCTGAAACAGGGGCTGACATAGCCATTGTGGGCATGGATATCATCACCGGAGCAGCAGCGGATTTAAACGCTTTTACCGCGCTTTTATCGGAACAGGACATCTCTTCTACCGCCCCGGGTCCTGAACCCCGCTGGATCGACAACGTCTCAACCTTTGCCGGCGAATTTCACATCCCCCCCTCCCAGATTGACGAGATGCTGCCCCAGCATCTCATTATGCTGAAAACGGTTAAAAATGCCCTTTTGGATGCCAATATTCCTCCCCGGCCAGACAAAAAAGAGGGATCCAGAACAAAAATCGGAACCGCCATCGGGATAGACTTTGATTTTGGAGCAACGGATTTTTTTCTCCGATGGAAGACTGCTTTGATTGACAACAGGCTCCAGGACGAGGTGTGTCCTCCCCTGAATGCCAATAAAACCCTTGGGGCTTTAGGCGGCATAGTGGCCAGCCGGATTGCAAGGGAATTCAAGCTTGGCGGTCCCTGTTTTACAATTTCTGCGGGCAGTGCTTCGGGATTAAAAGCGGTTCAGGCAGGCATTGACAGTTTAAGGGCAGGACAGACAGATGTTTTTATCTGCGGTGTGGTGGACATGGCAGGAGACATGCGCCGGCAGCACCTGGATGCTGCTCTGGAACAGATCCCCGGGTGCAGGGCTTCATCCAATAATCCCCTTCATGAAACCAATACGGATAAAGCTGTTTTCTCCCCAGATGAAGCGCTTTTCTCCACAGAAGGGGCTGGGGCTGTTATCCTGAAACGAACAGACCAGGCCAGAACGGACAAAGACCGCATATACGCAGAAATAAAGGGCATCGGCGGTTCCGGCGGCGGAGAAATGCGCTGTGAAACCATTGATGACAAAGGTGAGCTTGCCAGGGCTTACCAGCTCTCCCTTAAAAGAGCCATGGCAGATGCCAAAATTTCCTTTTCAGACCTGGGGCTGTATCTGACCCATTCATTTTCACCCCTGGACAGCATAGCCTTTGAAAAAAGATGTATCACCTCCTGGATGGACCAGAACAAAGACGCAACGCCAATGATCATCCCTGGATGTGAAAAAACAGGATATGCAGGACACCTTTCCGGACTTAGTTCTCTGATAAAGGCATGCCTGTGTCTCTACCGCAACACCCTTTTTACCAGAAATCCCCGCCCCTGGAACCCGGGACCTGGAAACAAACATTGCTATGCCTGTACTGCCGCTGTTACCTGCGACGGTGCCTGTTCCCATGTTATCCTTGAAGGCGGTCAGACAGGGCGCCACAGGGGCAGAAAACAACCTCCCGTCCGTCAATCTGTCCGCCCGGATACGCCTGAAATTTTTATAAAACCTGGCAGATGCCCTGTTAATAAAGACCTCATCAACAGCCTGTCTGTTCAGGCCGCCGGGCTGACACCTGGTTCTTCAGCCCCCCGGGAATCTGTTCCGACAGTTGATCCGAAATCTGTTCTCACTGCGCATCAACACTCTTTGTTTTCAGCCCGCCAAGCAGCTGTTCCCCCTGCGGATCAGATACCAGATTTCCCAGCCGGTCCGGAAAATAAAGCCGCTCTTAAAAAAAACAATGAAACCACGTCCCCTGACGATTTGTCTTCCATTATCCGCCAATTCCATAGCACTGCCGTTGCCAATGCTGAGACTCACAGCGCATTTCTGGAATTTTCCCAAAAAAACACCATTGCCTTTGAAAAACAATTTAAAACACTGGTTCACCTGGGGAATCAGTGCACAGAAACCTCTTTTAATACAAAAACGTCTTCTACTGCATATACGCCTGCCCCTGCAGAATCACCTTCCAGTGAAAACAGGCCTTCCTGTACAGACACCCCTTCATCCTGCAGAAAAGAGCCTCTGTTTACAAGAGAAATGTGTATGGAGTTTGCAACAGGAAAAGCCGCCAATGTGCTTGGCAAATCCTTTGAAATTGTAGATTCATACCCTGTCAGGGTCAGGCTTCCCAATGCCCCGCTCATGCTTGTGGACCGGATCATGAGTATTAAAGGAGAGATGCTGTCTTTAACATCAGGGGAAATTGTCACCCAGCATGATGTTACACAAGGAGCCTGGTATCTTGACGGCGGCAAAGCACCGGTGTGCATTTCCATTGAAGCCGGCCAGGCTGACCTTTTTCTTTCCTCCTTTCTGGGTATTGACCATCGAGTA
>JAWOEJ010000051.1:0-4818 GCA_046482845.1 Desulfobacteraceae bacterium
ATTTCTGGAAATCATTGAGGACTTTATTGAATCCGACAGGGTTACCCTTCCGCCGTTTGATAAAACAGCGCTGAGAATCCAGCTTTAAAGGGTTATCCTTTGTTTTTCATTTTTGCCCAGGTGTCCCTCAGCGTTACTGTACGGTTAAAGACCGGTTTTTCGCTGTAATTGTGTTTAATATCCAGACAAAAGTAGCCAAGCCTTTCAAATTGAAACACCCTACCTGGTTCAGCCGCTGCAAGGCTTGTCTCAAGTTTTGCATTTTTTAATTTTACAAGGGAGTCGGGATTGATGTTTTTTGTGAAATCTCTGTCTTCAAAGGCTTCTGGGTTTTCATTTAAAAACAGCCGGTCATAGAGATGCACCTCAGCCTCCAGGCAGTCTATGGCAGAAACCCAGTGCAGCGTTCCCTTTACCTTTCTCCCGTCAGGTGCATCGCCGCCTTTGGTGGCCGGGTCATAGCTGCAGTGCAGTTCTGTGATTTCTCCTGTTGTTTCATCTTTGATGACTTTATTGCAGGTAATAAAATACGCATATCTCAATCTGACTTCCCTGCCCGGGGCCAGGCGGAAAAATTTTTTTGGCGCATTTTCCATAAAATCTTCTTTTTCAATAAAGATTTCCTTAGAAAAAATAATTTTTCGGCTTCCCTTTTCCTTTTTTTTCGGATGATTCCATGCCTCAAGCTCCTGGGTTTCATTTTCAGGCCAGTTTTCAATCATCACCTTAAGGGGGTTTATCACAGCCATTACCCGGTCTGCTTTTTCATTGAGATCCTCCCGGATGCAGTTTTCCAGCAGGCCCACGTCAATCCGGCTTTCCTTTTTGCTTACCCCGATAATACTGCAGAATTTTCTTATGGATTCCGGGGTATATCCCCTCCGTCTGAGACCGGCAATGGTGGGAAGCCTTGGGTCATCCCAGGATTCTATATATTGATTTTCCACAAGTTTCTGAATTTTACGCTTGCTCATTATGGTAAAATTAAGGTTCATTCGGGCAAACTCGATCTGACGGGGATGGCAGGGGGTATCCACCTGATCCAGTGTCCAGTCGTAAAGGGGACGGTGATCCTCAAATTCCAGGGTGCACAGGGAATGGGTGATGCCCTCCAGGGCGTCTGAAAGGCAGTGGGTAAAATCGTACATGGGGTAAATGCACCACTTGTCTTGGGTTCTGGGATGATTCATCCGCTTTATTCTGTAAAGTACAGGATCGCGCATATTGATATTGGGAGAAGTCATGTCAATTTTAGCCCTGAGTACATGGGTGCCGTCGTCAAACTCCCCGTTCCTCATTTTTGAGAACAGTTCAAGGTTTTCTTCGACACTGCGGGTGCGGTAGGGGCTGTCACGGCCTGGATCTGTCAGGGTGCCTCTCTGCTCACGGATTTCGTCTCCGGAAAGACTGCATACATAGGCCCTGTTTTTCTTTATCAGTTCAACTGCAAATTCATACAGCCGTTCAAAATAATCTGATGCGTATAAGACCTTTTCCCCCCAGTCAAACCCGAGCCAGTGGACATCTTCAATAATGGAGTCAATATACTTCTGATCCTCCCTGGCCGGGTTGGTATCATCAAATCTTAAATTGCACCTGCCGTTGAACTCCTCTGCCAAACCGAAATTCAGGCATATTGATTTGGCATGCCCGATATGAAGGTAGCCGTTGGGTTCCGGCGGGAACCGGGTGAGTATTTTTTCGTGTTTCCCGGTTTTTATGTCGGTTTCAATGATGGATTTTATAAAATGTGTTTTTTTTTTAACTTCTTCCATTCAGGCCTTTGCTCCGTTTTTAGGTTTAGATCTCAACTTTTCAGGATTGGTGTTTAACAGATTATGGCTTCTGCCTGCGCTCTTTTTATTGTTTATCATAATATTTCTCTAGATCAAAGCAATAAACTTCAACATTGAATAAAAAATGCAAACCAGATAAAAAAACTTGCCTTTGTTTTTATACCGGGCTATAAATCAGACTTTAAAAATTTGATCACCCTTTATCATGTAAGGTGGTAAGTGAAGTTTCTTTTTCTTGAATCCTTTTTTGGCGGTTCCCATAAAGACTTTGCCCTGGGATTAAAAAAACATTCCATTCATGGAATTGATCTTGTAACACTTCCGGCCAGGTTCTGGAAATGGCGGATGCAGGCTGCGGCCCTGTATTTCCATGAAACCTGCAGGAATTTACAGGCTTATGACGGCATCATTGCATCGGATATGATGAATTTAAGTGATTTTCTTGCCCTGACAGGCCCTGCAGCACCGCCGGTTCTAATTTATTTTCATGAGAACCAGTTTACCTATCCCCTGTGTGATCAGAAAAAATCAAACCAGAAAAAAGCAAATACGCAATTGGGCATGATCAATATCACAACGGCCCTTTGTGCCGATATGCTGATATTTAACTCCAGATTCCACCAAAAGGGGTTTATCAAAGCAGTTGACCATTTCATCGGCACCCGGCCGGACAGCAGACCGGCATGGGTCAGCAGAGCAATTACAGAAAAATCAGAGGTGATCTATCCAGGATGCCGGTTTGATGAAGAAAACAGGTTTAACCCGGCATTAAAAATTTCGCCCCCTTTGATTGTCTGGAATCACAGGTGGGAGTATGACAAGCAGCCGGAGGTGTTTTTCAGGGCGTTAAAGGAAATAAAGAAAAAAAATATTCCCTTTTCTCTGGCTGTGCTGGGTGAACATGGTCCTGATATCTCGGCCCTTTTCAAGAAGGCAGAAGCGTTTTTTGAACAGGAAATTGTCAGGTTCGGGTATGTTGAATCCAGACAGGCGTATCTGAACTGGCTGAAAAAAGGATCTGCAGCGGTCAGTACTGCCATTCAGGAAAATTTCGGGATTTCAATGGTGGAAGCGGTGCGCATGGGATGTTTCCCCCTGGTACCGGATCGGCTTTCATATCCAGAAATCATGCCTGAAAATTATAAAAAAGCGGTTATCTACAGGGATTTTGAAGATCTTGTGTCAAAGCTGGGTGCTTTTCTGACAGACCATGTGAGTTACACCCCCCTTCAAGACGAGATGGCCGCTTTTATGGGAAAATATGCATGGGAACATCTTATACCAAAATATGATGCCGCCCTTACAAGGCTTGGGGAAATAAAAAGGTTTCCCCAAGCCCCTGGTGTGTGAATCAGGCTCAGGGACGCTGATAATTGTCAAGGGCGGCTGCGATTTTTCTGGTTTGCCGGCCGGGTTTCCCATTGCCGATAATGGTGTCATCCACCTGCACCACCGGCACAATCCCTTTGTTTGTCCCTGTAATAAAAAGTTCTTCTGCCTTTAAAAGCTCTGTTACATGGATATCCCTGAGTTCTGTTTTAAACAGGTCCTTTGAAATGGAAAGGATGGCATTGCGGGTGATCCCTTTGAGGACATTTTTTTCAGGAGTGACAAGACGATTCTCCATAAAGGCAAAGAGATTGCTTGTGGTGCCTTCCTGAACAAAATTATCCTTATCCACAAACAGCGCTTCTACTGCATTTTCCTGGCTGGCTTTTTTAAGGGCCATGGTGGCCGGGATGTATGAAATACTCTTTGCATCGGGAATATTTCGCTGGGCAGAAATTGTAATGACCTTGATTCCCTTTTCATACCATATTGCAGGAAGTTCGGGTATGGGGGAGATCAGCACCAGAAGCCTTGATTTTCCCTGGGGGGTTAAAAAATCCGGGCTTGATCCGCCGGTGATAACAATTCTTATATTGGCTTCACGGATATGGCTGTTTTTTTCAAGGGTTTCAAGGACTGTTCGTTTTATTTCACTGCCTGTCCAGGGCAGAAAAAGTCCTATTTCTCTGGCTGAGTTTTCCAGGCGGTTGATGTGTTCGTCCAGAAAATAAGGTCTGCCGTCGAATGTGCGCATGAGATCACAAACACCAAACCCCCTTAAAACGGCAAGGTCGTCTACAGGTATAACCGCCTTGTCTGAAGAAACAAATTTTCCGTCTACATAGTAAATTGCCAAAAATTTTCTCCTTAGTTTTATTGACATTGTTTTTTATTTCACATTTTTTTTTAATTGGCCTGGCTTCAGGCCGTTGATAAAAGTTGTCTGTATATGCTTTTGCGGCCTGCCCTTAATCTTGTCTATTGAAAACCTATCTTTAATAGTATAATTATTAAAATCATACAAGACTGATAATAAATTTTTTTCAGCCTTTTGGTGGATAGGACTAATTTATGTTATTTAACGGTCAGGATAAATTTTTAATTTAAAACAGAGGATGGGAATGGAACTTTTAAGAGGGATTCAATATAATTTCAAAGGGCTTGTTCTGGGGCTTAAAACACCAAAACTGCTTTTTCTGGGTCTGTTGCGGTTTTTTATCGTTGTTTTTTTCTCTCTGGTGCTGTCAGGGGTGGTCCTTTACTGGCATCAGGATATTTTAAACCTGATATGGACCCGGCCGGAATCCCAGTGGCTTTTTCTGGCCTGGAAGCTTGTGTCATGGTGCCTGTCTTTATTTCTTGTAATATTGTCCAGCTTTATCGCTTATTTTGCGGCCCAGATTATTTTTTCTGTTTTTATTATGGATTACATGTCTGTCATTACAGAACAGATTATCACTGGGAAAACCGCTTCTTCTGATCTTTCTTTTGCTGCCATGTTTGTTTATCTTTTGAAACAGGAGATTCCAAGGGCGGTTCTGCCCTTGATACTCATCGTTTTTATTACAATGGCTGGCTTTTTAACGCCCTTTGGTTCTATTGTTGCGATCTTGTCTTCTCTTGCAGCTGCGGTTTTCCTTGCCTGGGACAATACAGATCTGGTTCCGGCCAGGCGTCTGGTTCCATTTAGAAA
>JAWOEJ010000054.1:0-3473 GCA_046482845.1 Desulfobacteraceae bacterium
TCATAACATAAGTGTTAGTGGTGCTGCCGGAATTCTTCCCTATCGAGCATCTTTTGGCTTTTCAGGAAATCAAGGTGTATTGAGAACTTCCAATAATGACCGGCTAACCGGATCTATTGCACTGAATCCATCCTTTTTAAATGATCAATTCAAATTTGAATTGAATGCAAGGGGTACGCGGGTAGATAACAGGTTTGCTGACCAGGGAGCCATTGCTACCGCTATCAATTTCGACCCTACCCAATCGGTAATGTCTGATAATGACCAATTTGGTGGATATACAGCCTGGCTTGACGTTGATGGGAATCCAATTGGAATCGCTCCTGCCAACCCTGTTGCGCAGATTGAACAGCGCCGGGATGAGTCTACTGTTTACCGAATTCTTGGTAACGCAAAACTGGACTATAATCCTTCATTTTTTGATGATCTGACCGCTACGCTAAACCTTGGACTGGACTACTCTGATGTTGGAGACGGTAAAGTTCTGGTAAGTGATGAAGCTGCCTTTGCTTTTGACGGACAGGGACTTTCCGGTATTCAATCGGATTATGACCAGAGAAAAGAGAATGAACTTCTCGATTTTTATCTGAACTATAACACAGACCTGGAATCCATTGAAAGTTCACTGGATTTAACAGCAGGTTACTCCTGGGAGCATCACTTCGAAGAGGGTTCAAACTACTCAACCAACTTCGACCGTTCGCAGGCCGTGCGTGTAGACAGTGATACTGATTATGCGACTGAGTATTACATCACATCTTTCTTTGGTCGTGCAAACTACTCGTTCAAGGACAGATATCTGCTAACATGGACAATCCTGTTAATCAGAAGATGACAGCGCTTTTTCTGACAAAGGCCGGATATTGTACTGAAACGGCAGATAACGGGCTTGAAGCGTTTAATATATACGCCGGCTCTCCTTTAAAATTTGATCTGATTTTTATGGATATCAATATGCCGGATATGGATGGGTTTGAAGCGACCCGCAGAATTCGGCAGGAAGAGAAAAATATGGGGGTAAACCGGCGTGTGCCGATTATTGCCCTGACCGCCAATGTGCTGGAGGAATTTGAAAATAAATGCCTGAAGGCGGGTATGGATGCGTTTCTTGCCAAGCCTGTTAAACGCGAAGATGTTTTCAGGGCGGTTAAAACCTGGGCTGTCAGCAGTTAAAATCTGTATTATAGGAGATTGTTGATTAAGTGCATTTTTGTCAAATATCACCAGCTTTTTTCAGTTTGTATGGGACTGAATGAATTTACCGATTTCTGCCACAGCCTCTCTGCCCTGGACCAGGAATCTTGAAAAGAAATGCCAGACATGGAACATATCCGGCCATATCTCCAGGGTTACCTTGACCCCGGCATTTTCTGCCTTTTCTGACAGGTGAACGGCATCGTCCATTAACACCTCCAGGGAACCGGCCTGCACCAGTAAAGGACACAGCCCTTCAAAATTACCGTTGGCAGGGGACACCAGATAATGGTCAAGGTTTTTTCCGCCTGTATACAATCGTGATGCATGGAAAAGCATGTGCTGATTGAGCATGGGATCTTTGTTCTGGTGTTCCCTGTGGGACGGGTTTTTACAGGCAAGATCCGTCCATGGGGAGATCAGAACTGCAGCGCAGGGCATGGGCAGTTTTTTTTCTTTAATTTTCAGCAGAAGTGAAAGGGCAAGCCCGCCCCCGGCAGAATCACCGCCAAGACATATTTTATCTGATGGAAAGCCATGGTTGAGAAGCCATTCATAGGCTGTTAAAGAGTCATTCAGCCCTGCCGGGAAGGGATGTTCCGGAGCCAGTCTGTATTCTATAATTAAAGCACTGACCCTGGACGCTTTGGCTATTCCAGCGGCAAGATTTTTGTGGGATTTTATGGAACCGGCAATAAACCCGCCACCGTGCAGGTACAGCATGACATTGTCTTTTCTGATATTTTCAGGATATATCCATGCCCCTGGAATGTGATTGATATAAAATGTTTTAAATCCTGGTTCAGTGTCTGTTTTTAACGCATTACCGCTGGTGTCAAGAACCTTTCTGTATTTTTCTATACCGTCTGATGTAAAATCAGGGGAGGATCTAAGTTTTTTGAGAATGGCAGCGAGGATTTGTGATTTCATTTCATCGATTCTTCATATTTTATTGTGTCTGTCAGGCCATGATATGTATCAGTTAAAAAAAGAGCCCAAAGAATTTTTAACTTCTTTGGGCTCTTTTTACAATAATTTAAATAAAAATGTCGGCTATGGACAGATTTGTTTAATTTGTTTTATTATTTAGATCCATGGCTTTCCCAGTGGCAGTTTTATGCCCACATCCCCTAAAATAACAGCGGCCATCATATACCATGCCGTGCCTGCGCAGACAATCAGATCCCATGCAGCAAAGGTGCCCAGCGTGGATGAACCGGCCAGTTCCTTGAAGTCAAGGCCGATGAATCCAATGAGAAGGGTGAGAAATAAAAAGGAAAGCGCGCTGTTGTGTTTCATTGCAGCAACAAACATGATTGCTGTATATATAGTCCAGGCGACCAGGAACCAGCCAAGTCCCAGGGCTGTAAATTTCAGAGTAACGTTGCTTGACACCCATTCCGGGTTATGGCCTGCGATAACATAGCCGCAGAGGGCGATCCAGAATGCACCATAGGAGACAAAAGCTGAAAAACCAAAATTGTTGCCGAGTTTGAACTCGAAATATCCAGCGATGAGCTGAGCCAGACCACCGTAAGCTAAACCGATCCAGAGTACAGGGCCCAGTTCAACCCAGCCGAGGTTATGGATCTGGAGGATAAAAGTGGTCATGGCAAAGCCGCCAAGACCTATTGCTGCTGGATTACATAGTTTTACTTCATCACTCATGTTGATTCTCCTTGTGTTAAAATTTAGTTGTTCATCAGAAGAAAAGGAGTTAAAAAACTTTCTCCTTTTCACAAAGGCCTTTTCAAAACATTACATTACCTGCTGTTTTTTTCCATTTCCTGAATAATTTCAACAACTTCCGGGTTTGCCAGGGTCATGACATCGCCTACATCCCCCTGGTTGGATATGGCTCCGAGGACCCGTCTCATGATCTTGCCTGACCGGGTCTTGGGCATATCCGGTACAATCCATACTTTTCTGGGTTTTGCGATTTTACCGATCTGTGCGCATACAGTATCGGAAATTTTCTTTGATAACTCATCGGATGCCTCAAACCCGGGTTTCAGAGACACGTATAAATCCGGTTCCTTGCCTTTGATATCATGGGCCACGGGAACAACAGCCGCTTCTGCGACTTCTTCGGCCACCAGGGCAGCAGATTCAATTTCCTTGGTGCCGAGACGGTGTCCTGACACATTGATGACATCATCGATGCGGCCAAGAATTCTATAATAACCGTCTTCCGCCCTTACTGCGGCATCCCCTGCCAGATAGGGCCAGTCTCTCCAGTCTTTGCTGTCCGGATTTTTGCAGTATCTGGCAAAATAGGT
>JAWOEJ010000331.1:0-3163 GCA_046482845.1 Desulfobacteraceae bacterium
AGACCCATGGTTGATCCATAGAGCAAAGACAGATAATCATAAAACAAGGTATAATCGATCTGCCGGGACACCTCCAGCATCTCCAGTATCGCCTTGATTTCTGCGCCGCAGTGCGACCCGCTGCCTCTTATATGAATTTTTCAACGGAAACATCGAACAGTTCTGCAATTTTTTTGGCTGCAGATTTGCTGAAATTCGGCCATTCATGCCGTAAAGGCCCTTTACGCGCGAGATCTTCAACAAGGTTCGCAAAAAACTTTTGTTCTTTAATTGGACCACGCCCCGTCATGAAAAGAAGACACCTCTATGTGAAAAGCTCGGAATGTGATCCTAACCGGGTAGGCCTGAGTTCAAAGTCAGCCTTTTTTAGATCTTTTCTGAATCTGTTTGTCGGTCGAATCGGTAACATTAGTTGATAATATCATCAAACATATCAGTTACATTGTCATATTTTTTCCCAACACCCTTTATAGCTTCATCCATGGCTTGTATGGTATCCTCATTTAAAATACGCAAATCAAACGGCAGGCCTTTATGGGTTATAATCTGTCTGTAGAAAAGTTCATGCGCAGCTGATATCGACAGTCCTAATCCTTTGATGATGCGTTCAGCCTCTGTTTTAATTTCCGGAGTTATCCGTGTATACGTCAATGCAGTCTTGGCCATGATTTAACCTCCTGAATGTATACCAAAACGATATACAGTATAACGCTGTTTGTCAGTCGACCACTGTCATTTCCTTAGCAATGAGTTGGGGTCAGGCTCCGGTTATTACGGTTATGGACGAGTGCATTGCATGACAAACATTCCCTTACAATACCTTTTTCCAGCCCCCCGATCCCGAAGGAATAAATTACATGAGCGATCTTTATCATTCAGCTGACAGCAATCCGGTATCAGGTTTCGGGTTAATCACAGATACCTGGACAGACAGTTTTTTCCTGTTTTGTTTTTGTAATTTTTTCAATCAGGATACTATCTCCAGAAGTTCAAAATACCTTTCCCTTGAAATACCCGCAGTTGTCATATTTGTGCGAATATGAGTGACCGGAACCTTTTTCGGGCTTGATTTGATTACCAAAGGTCTGTTAATCCCTGCTTTCGTCATCAGAATATGGTCACCCTTTTTTCGTTTGACCGCAAAACCCTCAATCTCAAAAAGCCTGATCAGCTTTTCGTAGTGGATTGGTGTTATCTTATGGGCGCGCATACTAAATGGCTAAAGCCAGGTTTTCTTCTTTTATAGCCTGCCGTGGTTGCCATATTTCATTTATTTTTATAAAACCTGACTCCTCAAGAACATCCTCAAGCGTATCCATATCCAGGCATTCTTCAACAAAAGCCTCAACAGCCTCTATCAGGGATTTTTTTGCTTCCTCAACAGATTCTCCATAACTGGACACGTTAAGTAATGGACAGAGGGCAACATAAAGATCATCTTCTCTGAATACCTCTACTTTAATATTTATATTTTGCATTGATATATCCTCTTGCTTTCTTTATGTGACTTGTTCAATATCTGTAATTGCAAGTATAGAAAAAAACATAGTGTAATGCAACAGCATGAGGCTGAAAAGACGCAGAATATCACCAGGCAGGTATTGTGTCACGCAGGTTTTTTCGCCTTCCCCTGGGACAAAGACATCATCACGATCATGTAATACAAAAACGCCACCCGCGGCGCATCGATGGGGCTGTCTGTCAACCCGACCACCTGAAATCCCAGGATGGCGGACAGCAGGATGATGGGGAAAATCTCTCCTTTCCTGATCCCCTGAAGATTGTGCCAGGCCGCAGATGCCGCACATGCAAGGTGCTCCAGATTAGTTTGTTGTCATGAAAGATTGCTGAATTCAAAGCCTTCGATAGATATCTTTTCTGTGGCCCACACGTAAAACCACAATGTCGCTGCCTTCAATATCAAAGATGACCCTGTAATCACCAATTCTGAATCTATATGTGCCCAGTTTGGGATCTACAAGTGTTTCAGAATAACCATGGGGGTTCTTTTTATAACGGGACAGTGTCCGTCCGATACGTTTTTTGATGTCATGGGGAAGCTTTTTGATGTCCTTTTCAGCGCGGAAAGTGTATACAAGGTTTTACATCACTCACCGAAAATATCATCATGTGATTTAACCCTACCTGATTGGTAATCATTTCGGGATTCTTTTATGCTTTTAAGATAATCAGGAGAGCTGGTTGCAAGAAGGTCTTCCAAAAAAGAATCTCTTTCTTTTTTTTTCATATTCATTACAGCCTGAATCAGAATTTCAGGTCGGATTTCCATTTTGATTTTATTTACTTGCATATTATCTTCTCCTTCGTGCCCTTCGTGGTATAATATGAAATTAAAGTATCTGCTGTTATCCCGTCCCTCGTTCTGTCACCATATCCGCTTCACACCAGAATAGCTATCAAACATGGTATCACTACTGACAACGGGTATCTTTTCAACCAGGGACTGTGCAATAATTAAACGGTCAAAAGGGTCACCCAGCAACCGGGGATAGTCCAAAACAAACCATAATAGAGCCTGTGTGTCCAATAGCAGATTCATGGCATATATTCTTTGAAATCATCCAGGTGAGCATTATCCTCTTCCAGCACCTGTAAAATGCCTTTTGCACTTCCTGGTCGGCGTTTTTTTCGTTTAGACTCACCGTCTTCCGGCAAAAGAATAACAAATTTGGCAAATTTTCCATAAGTGTGTTGAAACGTTTTAGGTATATAAATACACCCGTTTTTTTCAATCGTTGTTTCAAATTCAATTGCTTTCATATAAATACCCTTACTGTTTTTTTCCACTACAGTTTATCACAGGCCATGACCAATGGCAATTGCATGTAAACATACTCTCTGTGCTGGGTTGCTGGATTGAATGCACCACGAAGATTCATAGAATACATTTTTACCCCCATCTTCGTGTCCTTCGTGTTCGTGGTAAAAAATGCCTATAGAAACTTTTTAAAAGCTGCCACAGACAACCCGGCATCTTTGGCAATACCACCCATGGTGAATGCATTGATCGGATTTGCTCGCGGGACCGTCAAAATCCTTATTTCATTTGACATCACAATATGTTTCCCTTGTCTGATAATTTTGAAACCCGCTTTTTGGAGAGCCTTTACTGCAATTTGATGACTAATTCCCGGAATTTTAG
>JAWOEJ010000353.1:0-13070 GCA_046482845.1 Desulfobacteraceae bacterium
GGTAAGGAGATCTGTTATGCCTTTAGCCCAGGAAGATTATGAAGCCATTGGAGAATATGTTCGACAGCATATGGGAGAGTGGCTGGGAGCGCAGAGTCTGGCTCACCCTCCTCAGGTATATGAAATCGAACTCCGTGAACGTATGGTTCGGGTGGAAGAGGAGTTAAAAAACCAGCGGGATCTGATGAAGCAGGGCTTTGAGCAGATGGATAAGCGCTTTGAGATGATGACTGAGCAGATGAACAAACGCTTTGAACAGGTGGACAAGCGCTTTGAACAGGTGGACAAACGCTTTGAACAGGTGGACAAACGCTTTGAGCAGGTGGACAAGCGCTTTGAGCAGATAAACAAACGGTTTGACACTTTTATGCGGTGGTCTTTTGGTCTTACTCTGACCGTAGGTGGACTTGTCGTTGCATCCCTAAAATATCTTCAGTAGTCAGGGCATCAATATCATATCTCTGATAAAAATAATCCTGTAGAAAAAGAGAAGTGTTCTGGCGGAATATCCTTATTTCCGGGTAAGAATGGGCAGGGCATCCCATGAAAGGGATATGCCGCGTTTGAGCGCATACTCCGTGAATTTTTTTTCATTTCCGGTACATTCACGGTGATCTGCCGCATGCCGTAAAATCCGGTTTTTTTGTGGGGCAGATCTGTGAGCGGTTCAGATGAGGCAAAGGCAAAAACCATTTCATTGCCGGTATTGCCGTGGATTTCAAATTTAAAATCGTCTGAGTACTGGGGCTGTCCGGGATGGCGGTAAGTTCCCCTGCGCGGATATAGGTATGGTTTTTCACAAAATCATTGGGAAATATTAGGTTCCTGTCAGAAGGGCATGGGCGTTGCAGGCGCCTCTGGGAGGTGTAAATATGCTGTGACAAGCCAGCTGCTTCCGGCCCGGGCGAACGAACCTGTAATGCACAGAGGGTCGTCTACGGTTTCCTGAAGGGTGAGAATGGTTCCTGTGTTTGAAAATGCGGCTGAGACAGGGAGTCGCATAGAATTGAGGAAAAGGGCAGGTTGACCCGTGAGTGTTTTTCCCAGAAGTTATTGGGGCTGATCTGGATACAGCGGCTGTTGAGATCCTACTGGGTATTGATTTTCCGGGCGATTTCTTCTGCAGCATCTGAACGGGATGATCCTTTTCCGGACACAGGGGATCGGGTGGAGGATACACAGGAACACAGAATGGGGAGGAGCATAATTGCGGTAATGAATAAAATTTGTGTTTTCCCGGCCATGGCATCTCCTGTTACACTTCTTAAAATATTTACAATTTGTCCTCATCCCTGCATTGGCTTTGCTCTATTTCCATCTTGAAACAAGGCTGTGGGGGATACCAAGATGGTCAAGCACCCGGGCTACCACTGTGTCTGCAAGCTGGTCTATGGTTTCAGGAAAGGTGTAGAACGAAGGCGAGGGCGGCAGGATAAGGGCGCCGGCCCGGCAGGCCCGGGTCATGTTTTCCAGGTGAATCATGCTGAGCGGGGTCTCCCTGGGCAGAAGAATCAGAGGACGGCGCTCCTTTAAACTCACATCAGCGGCTCTTGTAATCAGGTTGTTTCCCATGCCGCAGCTGATGCTGGCCAGGGTTTTCATGGAGCAGGGCGCAATTGCCATGCCGGAGTGGACATAAGACCCGCTGGCTGGCCCTGCGGCCGTATCTGATTCCGTGTAGACCTCAAGGGCAGAATCATCAGAAACCGCGGTATTCTGTGATTTTAAATATGATTTGATATAGTCTTTAAACGGCTGGTTGATCTGATATTCTGTTTCATGGCAGAGCACCTGATACCCGGCATCAGAAATGACGACAATGACGCGGCAATGGCTTTCAATCAATGCTTTGATGAGCCTGATGCCGTATATGACGCCTGATGCCCCGGTAATGGCCACAATATATCTGTGTTTCATCAAACAATGGCCTCCATGACCACGCCGGTCAGCAGGGACAGGGAAACCAGGGAATTGATATGAAAAAAAGCAATATTGATATGTTTGAGATTATCCGGTTTTACAATCCAGTGTTCGGCAATGAGAAGAAGGGCAATAAACCCGGTGACAATGAGAAAAACCCAGTGCATGTCAAAGGCAAAAAACATGCATACAAAAAACACACAGGTAAAGATATGCAGAAGAGCCGATATTTTCATGGCGTTTTTCGGCCCGATGACAGCCGGCAGGGAAAACAGGCCTTCCTGTCTGTCAAAATCAATGTCCTGGCAGGCATAGAGAATGTCAAAGCCGGCAATATAGGTCATCAGGGCAAGGGACAGAAACACAGCCCCTGAAGACAGGGTCCCGGTCAGAGCAACCCAGGCCCCGGCCGGGGCAAGGGAGATGGCAGATCCCAGAAAAATATGGCACAGAGCGGTAAATCGTTTGGTATAGGAGTAGAGCAGAAGAAATAACAATACAGGAAAGGACAGCCAGAAACAGAGGGGTCCCAGCATAAGGGCTGAAAAGATAAACAGGGCCGAAGACCCTGCAACAAAAAGGCCGGTGTCCCTGATGGTTAAAATCCCTGAGGGAATTTCCCTTGCAGATGTTCTGGGGTTTTTTGTATCAAACCCGGCATCTGTAATGCGGTTGAATCCCATGGCAGCGGATCTTGCCCCCACCATGGCCATAATGATCCAGAGCAGATCTGAAAAAAAAACAGGATGGTCCTGCCACGCCATCACAACGGCTGACAGAGCAAACGGCAGGGCAAAAAGGGTATGGGAGAATTTAATCATTCTCCCATAGGTGGTGATTCTGTTTGGACGGGCTGTGTTCATATAGCTCCCATGATGCTCAGCATCACAACGTATAATGAAATTTGAATGAGGCCGGGCCTGTTTCAAGTAAGAAAATTTAAAAAATGCCGTAGACCGGAGTGCGGCAGTCCGGGCATTCTCCTTTTTCATTGATGTAGTTTTTAATCCGGTACATTGAGCGCTGAACAAGAACCCTGCCGCATGAATGGCAGCAGGTGTTTTCTGTATCAAGCCCGGAGGCATTCCCAATATATACGTATCTCAACCCTGCTTCTCTGCCTGTTTTGTAAGCGTTTTCAAGGGTTTCCAGGGGGGTTGCCTTAATATGGCTCAGGCGGTAACTGGGATGAAACCGGCTGATGTGCCAGGGGGTGTCCACACCCAGGGAATCTGCAATAAATTCTGCCATGGCCTTTAATTCTTCCTTGTCATCGTTGAGTCCCGGAATGAGCAGTGTGGTGACTTCCACCAGAATGCCAAGGGATTTCATAAGCTTGAGCGTTTCCTTGACAGGTTCAAGTTTTGCCCGGCATTGTTTTATGTAAAATTTTTCATTAAAGGCTTTAAGGTCCACATTGGCCGCATCAAGATAGGGGGCGATCATTTCAATGGCTTTGGGGGACATGTATCCATTGGTGACAAAAATATTCATCAGCCCTTTTTCACGGGCCTTTTTTGCCGTTTCAAAGGCCAGCTCAAAAAACACACCCGGTTCTGTGTATGTATAGGAGATGCTTTCACATCTGCCCCTGACGGCCTGCTGCACAATTTCTTCCGGCGGGGTGTCAACCCCGCGTATCAGTCCGTTGTGCTCAGAAGGCATCTGGGCGATATCAGCGTTCTGGCAGAAGGAACATTTAAAATTGCACCCCACGGTTGCTATTGAATAGGACAGAGATCCAGGCTTTAAATGATAAATCGGCTTTTTTTCCACAGGGTCTATGCCCCTGGCAATGAGCTTTGGATATACCAGGGTGTCAAGGGTTCCGCCATGGTTTTCACGGACACAGCATATTCCCCGTTTTCCGTCCTCAATGACGCAGTATTGGCTGCACATGCCGCATTTTACTTTGTTGTTTTCCAGTGTTTCAAAAATTAAGGTCTTCATAAACCTCCTGAGTGCTTTCCCTTGCAAATCCCCTTGCTGTGTTGTATTGACTGGACTTTTTTATCTTCAGCGGCATGGGCCGCATGCGGAATTTTGGCACAGGGGAAATTGCCATTATAATTACAGAGCCAAAGGGCAGTTTCTGGACCGGGTAAAGCCTTTCAAAAAACATGGGTATCCTGCCCCTTATCCACGGGCACTGGGGGGTTGTTTTCCAGGCCACCGGGACCTTGCCCAGTATGGCAAATACAATTTTCTTAAGCTCCCAGACGCTGAAGCAACGTGCCTGGGATACCAGGCTTGAAATAAAAAAGCCTTTTAATTTTTTTAATATGTTCAAGGGCGCATATTTGTTCAGGACCACCAGAAAAACCCTGTTCCTTGCCACTCTGCATGCTTCCTCTATGGCTTTGGCGGGTTTATCTGTAAACTCAAGGGTGGTGAACAACAGGGCATAGTCAAAGGCATTGTCCTCAAAGGGAAGATCCTCGGCAAACCCCCGGTAAAGATCTGCTTTTCCGCCAAGCCTTTGTTTGGCAATGTCAAGCATATAGGGAGACGGATCAATTCCTGTTAAATTAAAGGGCTGCCCCTCAATCTGAAATTTCTGACAATAATAATCCATAAGGCCTTTAAGGCTTTTTCCAGTACCGCAGCCGATATCAAGAAGCCTTGTGCCCGGGGCCGTTGACAGCATTTCAGCGAGAAGCTTGATTTCAAGATCAAAGGTATATCTGTTTTTTTTGTTTTCAAACCACTGATCGTAGTCTCTGGCATCACTGAATTCAAATATATGTCCCATAGTAAGATCCAGTTTATGATAAAAACCCATAATTTATCAAGAAATTTATTTGATCAGGCAGGTGGTATGCTTTAATTTTTCATGGCAGTCCGCTTTGCAGCAGTCCTGACAGCCTTTTTGTTTTATTTTCAGCACGAACAAATATGCCTGGAAACCACAAAAAAAAACAAGTTAGAGACGCCAAGCCGAAGTTAAAGTTGTCAGCCGGATTTGAAACCTATTGTAAAAATCTATGGAAATTCGTGTTTGTATTATGATTTTCAATTTGACAAAACAGGGCCATGTCCATATTTATTGACCATTGAGATTTTGTGGTGATGCGTTGTTCCATGTTTGTTTTTATTTGAAAGCCTTCAGCCATAGGCCTTCAGTACTTAGTTATCAGCTTCCAGTAAACAATTACAAATTTTTTCCAGCTGGTTACTGACGGCTGATGGCTTTCATGATTAATTGTGTTTACCAGACCATAGCCGTTATATGATAATAAGGATATCTGTATATGAAAAAAGAAATTGACTGCCGGGGGCTTGCATGCCCTGCACCTGTTTTAAAGGCAAAAGAAGCCATTGAACAGCAGGACACACAAAGCATCAGTGTTCTTGTGGATAATGACGCTGCCGCGGAAAATGTAAGCCGGTTTATGGAATCGAGAGGATTAAAGGTATCTTTAGCCTCCCGGGGAGACAGGATATCTGCTGTATCTGGCATAAAAACCAATCAGGGAGTTCAAAAAATTGATAAAACCCAGGCAGAGGCGGACAGGTCTCTGGAGCATCAGAAAATCATGGTTATGATCGGATCTTCCACCATAGGCAGCGGCGATGATGTACTGGGCAGAAAACTGATGCTCAGCTATATTAAAACCTTAAAGGAGATGGGCGAAGATCTCTGGAGACTGGTTTTTGTCAATGAAGGGGTAAAATTTGCCGTTAAGGATTCACCGCTTCTCCCAGAAATTAAAGCCTTTGAAGATCAAGGCCTGCACATTCTGGTATGCGGTACCTGTTTGACTCATTTTAACCTGCTGGAAGAAAAAGCCGTGGGGGAGACAACCAATATGCTGGACATTGTCACATCCATGCAGCTGGCTGAAAAGGTGATCAATTTATGATGAAATTATTTTTCCCTGTTGTCCACGAAAAAATCATCAATCTTTCCCTCAGCCTTTAACTGATTGCCGTATTCTGAAGCCTTCTGTTTATCTGTGAAACGCGATATTCTTACCAGAAACCAGGCTTTGCCGCCGCCGTAAACTTTTACAAGGTATGCGTCCAGCCCTTTTTTCTTTAATCTGGCCACATATGCATCAGCATGATCCTTGTTTAAATAGGCAGCTACCTGGATTGTAAAAGGGTGATAAGGGGCTGGAATGGTGATTTCCTTTTTTTCCTTGACCGGCATTTTGTCAGGTAAAAGGTGATTTATTGTATTGATTATAAAAAACACCAGGGCAGAGCTTGCTGTGACTGCAAAAAAGACTTTCAGGGCAGCTTTTGCCTGTTGTTTTTTTCTGAAAAAAAATATACAGGCAGAGATCAGTGTTTTAAGTCTCTGGAACAGGGTCCGGGCCAGAGATAAGAGGGCTGCAGAAAAAGAAAGTGTTTTTTCTGAAAAAGATCTTGTCTGTTTGAGCAGAAAAGGTTCTGTCCTTGTTTGATTTGACATGTCTGTTTCTGGGGCCAACCCTTTTTCACTGCCGAGGAGCTCGGTTATAATGGCCTGTTGTTCCGGTGATGCCAGGGAATGTTTTATCAGATGATGGTATACTTTTCTGGCTGCTAAATCAGTGCTGTTCATTTCAAGAAAAATATCTGCAAGAAATACCGGTATGTCAGGATTTTTAAAATCAACATGGGCCATTCTGGATAGAATTTCATGGTCCAGGCTGTCCGGGGGTGTTCTATTGTAGATATGTGTCAGCCAGAAAAGGGCAATCTCCTCTTCATGGGGATTTTTTAATAAAAATTCACTGACAGCGCTGTTAAACAAGGGACCGCTGCCTGGGGCGGCAAGGCAGAATCCCGCCATGGAGGCTGTAAGCCGTGCCCCGGGTTTTTTTCTCTGCCACGGGGAAAGAAGAAAAGAGTCAAAAATTCTTACGGCCTTTAAATAACAGTGTTCTCCCTTTTTGTATATTCCTGCCCGGGTCCATTTTTCTGCTTCCCTTACAAGGGCTGCTATTCTTTTTTGCCCAGCCAGATTCATGGCATACCCGGTCAGAAGAAATATTCCCAGGATGAAAACAGCTGCTGCAGTGAGGTGATTAAGATCGGGAAAGAGGTTGTCAAGCAAAGGAAGCAGGATAAGTAAAAGGGGAATCCCTGTTATGGCGGCAATCCACAGACGGATGGCAGTATTTCTTAAAGCCGGTATCATTCTTCCTCCCTGCAGAGGATCTGATTCTGTTTTAAAGGGATTTTAAAAACATTTTCTTTATCATTATCATCAGCAGCGCATCCTGTCACCCCCCGGGCGGTTTCAAACCGGATGGATGCCGGAACCCTGAAATGCCTTTCAGGTTCGTCTGCCAGCGCTTCTTTCATAAAATCCGCCCAGATGGGGGCTGCGGCGCGGCCGCCGGTAATGCCTGCCTGGTTTTTTGTTTCAAGTTTTTTTCTTTTGTCAAATCCCGTCCAGACCGAAGTGCTCAGGGAAGGGGTGAATCCCGTAAACCACGCATCATTGAAATTGTCCGTGGTTCCGGTTTTGCCGGCTGCCGGCCGTGTAAACCCTGCATCTCTTATGGACCGGCCGGAGCCCCTGTCAATCACTGATTTCATCATATCAATGGTCTGGAAAACCGTTTCCGGCTCAAGCTTTTTTTCTCCCTGTACAAGGTGCTCTTCAATAATTCGTCCAAAGGAGTCTTCTATCCGCCATACAAGAAAAGGGGCATGTCTGACGCCGCCCGTTGCAAAGGTGGCAAAGGCCGATGCCATTTCCAGGCAGGTCACGCCTGACGTTCCCAGGGCCACGGAATAGACATTTTCAAGGGGACTTTTGATTCCGCAGGCCTTTGCCGTTTGAATAACTGCTTCAGGACCCGTTTTTTCAACGAGTTTGGCTGCAATGGTGTTTACGGAGTGAATAAGGGCATTTTTCAGGATCATCTGTCCCCTGTGATATTTTCCAAAATTTTCAGGATGCCAGGAAGGGGCGCCGTTTATGTCAATGGTCACGTCCTCGTCAACAATGGGAGATGCCCCGTGCAGGCCCAGCTTTTCCATTGCCGTATAGTATAAAAACGGTTTGAATCCTGATCCGGGCTGACGTTTACTGCTGATGGCTCTGTTAAATTCACTGGTGTAGTAGTCCCTTCCCCCGATCATGGCTTTGACAGCACCGGAAGCCGTGTCCACAGCAACCAGGGCGCCCTGGGGTTTTGGCTGATCATTTTTTCCAAGACCCATGAGCCGGTCCAGGCGGGCAAGTCCGTTTTCAAGACAGGTTTCTGCCGCGGTCTGGAGTTTTAAATCCAGGGTGGAAAAGATTTTTATGCCGCCGTGGAATACAATCTCTTCCCCGTATTTTTCCACAAGTTCATGAATGACAGCGTCAATGAAATAGCTGCCCGTTCGGCCGTCTGCATGGTCAGCATAAAGTTCAGGTATGGTTGATCGTACATCTTCAGCCTCAGGTTCAGTGATATACCCCACTGCCACCATTCGCTGGAGCACAGTATTTCTTCTTTGCAAGGCCCTGTCATAGTGGTTGTAGGGATTGTAGCGGGTGGGAGATTTTGGAAGACCTGCCAGCAGAGATGCTTCGCCAAGGGTGAGATCAGCTGCGGATTTTCCAAAAAAGATCTGGGCGGCTTTTTCCACGCCCTGGGCGCCGGCCCCAAAATAGATCTGATTGATATATACGTTGAGTATTTCCCTTTTTGTGCAGGTGGATTCTATCTGCAGGGCAATGAGAAGTTCTTTGAATTTTCTTAAAAAGGATTGTTCAAAACTGAAAAAAAGGTTTTTGGCCAGCTGCTGGGTAATGGTTGAGGCGCCCTGTATTTCTCCGGGTTTAAACAGGGTTATAAAGAGCGCTTTTATTGTTCTGAGTTTGTTAATGCCGTGGTGCTGAAAAAAACGGTGATCTTCTGTAGCAACGACCGCGTTGATAAAATCAGAAGACACCATGGACAAAGGTATGGATTCCCTGCCTCCCAGAGACATCAGCATCTCGCCTTGGGCACCGTAAATTTCCGTGGGAGGTATTTCAATAATTCTGTTCAAGGGGCTGGGCAGTTTGGGAAGGTCCTGTGTTGCTGAAAAGATCAGGCATGTAAATACGATGCAGAAGCAGGCGGACAGGGCAAGAATCAGGTAAAAAAAGAAACGGATGGACTTGAAAAGAACAGTTAAAAATGTCATTGTGGTTCTCCTGTCAGGCTGAGGCTGAGACGCCATACCGCCCATTCTCTTCCCTTGACCGTCACAATGGTTTTTTCGCCTTTGTGGTAAAATTCAAACCCCATTTTTATGTACCCGGAATCTGCTTCTTCAGAAATTCCGGCCCTTAGAATTTTTCCAGGCTGTCTGAGGAGTTTTCCGGGATTGATAATCAGATCATTATTGATATCTCCTGGAAGGCCGAGTAATACCCTGAAAAATTTTTCAGCAGGAAAAATTCTGTTTTTAAATTCCGGAATGGCATCAAGATTTCCCTTGAATGGACGTTCTTTTTTTTCCATGAATGCCAGACGGTCTGAGTCAAGTTCAATATCTCTGATGACCCGGTTTCCGGTATCCAGAAAATAGATAACAATCCCGCCTGGCTTGCTTTTGCAGAGAATTCTGTTCAGATCGGTGGCGCCAAAAAGCCATATAAGTTCGGCCGGGTCGATAATTTCCCCGGCATAGGAGTCAGGAAGATCAAGATACAGCTGCTTGAAATGGGTAAAATCGAGATTGGTCCACTGGCCGGGTAGAATTTTGGAGGACAGTTCTACAAAACTGCCTGCTTCACCGGCGTTGCGGGAGGAGGTATGGCGGTCATCAATAATATTTTTTAAATGGGCTCTGGCTCTGTAATTGGATTTGCCGGCTTTCCAGACTGTTCCTGTTTCAGGTCTGTTTTTGTTGGACATGGCAAGGTAGCTGCCAGTTAGTTTTTCACACCAGTCAAACCTGAGTTCTGAAAAGATAAAGAGGGCTGCGCCAATAAAAATTGCTGTATTCAGGAATGAAAATGTCCTTTTCAGCCATTCTGACGGCCCAAAGGGCTCATACCATTTTTTTTTCTGTGTCATAATGGCTTTTATGCACAAAAAAACGGATTTTTGCAAGAGAAAACAAATTAGGCAGATCTGTTTTGAAAGCGATCAGGCCTGGGTTTTTCCGGAAGGTATTTTGATTGTAAAACAGCTTCCTTTACCCGGGGTGCTGTTCACAGTGATCCTGGCGTTATGGTACTGGACAATGTGTTTTACAATGGCAAGACCAAGACCTGTCCCTCCCATGTCACGGCTTCTGGCCTTGTCCACCCGGTAAAATCGCTGAAATATTTTTGTTAAATGGACATGGCTGATGCCAGGACCGGAATCCGTGATATGTATTACAATAGACTGGTTTTCACTGTACGCATTGATATGGACGTCGCCGCCGGGGTGGCTGTATTTTACCGCGTTGCTGAGAAGATTCACTATGGCCTGTTCCATGAGCAGGGGGTCCATGGGAGCAGTCACGGGGGGAAGGGTCAGGGACGGGGCTGTATCTTCAGGCAGTGTGTCTGAATCATCATAATGCGCTTCCGGCAGGAGAAGGGGGGTGTTCTGGTCTGACCAGAATACATTTATCTTTCTCTGGTTTATGGCTGTTCTGCAGGCTTCTACAGCCCTTGTGATTACCTCTGTTACATCGTGGTGCTGCAGAACCATTTCTTTTCCCTGTTTTCTTTCAAGCCGTGACAGGACCAGAAGGTCATCGATCAGAGCAATCAAACGGTTGACGTTTTTTTCAATGATGCATAAAAAATTGCGCTGCTGTTCACCTGAGTGTTCCTCTTGCATGGTTTCCTGCAGGGTCTCAACAAATCCTTTGACTGAGGTCAACGGGGTTTTCAGTTCATGGGACACATTGGCGGCAAAGTCCTTGTGCATATTTTCAAGACGTCTGATTCGGGTGATATCATGAAATATGATCAATGTGCCCATGAGCTCACCGGCTGTGTTGCTAAGGGGCGTTGAGTGAATATTGAATATATGCTCATTGTCCAGCTGGATGCAGACGTCTTCTTCAACCGGTTCTGCGTTTTTCAATGCCTTTTGAAGAAACTGCTGAAGATCATAATGGCGGGCCACTTCATGGATGTGTTTGCCTTCAAGGGTGTCCGGCGGGAGACTGAAGATTTTTGCGGCAGCCTGGTTAATGGTGATAATGTTTTCATTTCTGCCCACAGCAATTACCCCGTCGCCCATGCTGGAATAGACAGCTTCCAGTTCCATGCTCCGGTTTTCCACGGTTTTTATCTTTTCATCCAGGGACGCGGCCATCTGATTCATGGTTGCAGCCAGCTGAGCCAGCTCTTTTGAATCCGGTACTGCCAGGCGGGGAGAGAGATCTCCCTGGGAAAAGGCGTTTGCCCGGCTGGTCATTTCTTCAATGGGCCGGGTGATCCGCCGTGAAACAAAGAGGCTGATGCCAGCAGCAAGGAGGGCGATAAAGACAAGGGCTGAAAAAATATTCTTCTGTATATGTGCGATTTCACGGTCAATGGCGGTAATGGCTACGGCTGTTCTGACGATATAGGTTAATTTCTTTTCTTTGAAAAGGGGAAGGGCAATGTACATCATTTTTTCCCCAAGGGTGGTGCTGTGCCTCACTGCACTGCCTGTTTCTCCGTTTATGGCGGTTTCAATTTCAGGACGGAATTTATGGTTCACCATTTCTGAAGCATTGCTGTGGGAATCGCCAACAACGAGTCCTGTGGGGTGGATGACAGTGATTCTTGTGTCAATTGACCGGCCTATATGTCTGCACAGGGCGTCAATTTTGTCCGGGGATATTCTGTCTATTTCCCGTTTGACCAGCAGGGCCCGTTTAATAAGATCCTGCCGGGTGTTTTCCAGGGAAAAGCTTTTAAAAAAAGATGAGGCGTAAACCGTGACAGCAACCAGGGAAACAATTGTAATCACAAAAAAGATGGGGAATATGTGCCAGATCAGCTTTCTTTTTTTATCCGGCATCACTGTCTTCCCTGAACCGGTAGCCTATTCCCCTTACCGTTTCTATGAAGGACGCCCATCTGCCGAGTTTTTTCCGCAGACCGGCAACCGTGACATCCACGCTTCTTTCTGTGACTGCATAATTTTCTCCGTGGACAGCATCCACAATCTGTCCCCGGGTAAACACCCAGCCTTTTTTTTCTGCCAGAAGGGACAGCAGAGAAAATTCTGACAAAGTAAGGTCCAGAGGGGTTCCGTTTATTTTAACCACATGGCGGTCATGGTCAATGACCATGTCTCCTTCCCGGGTCACACGGGTGGGCTCCTTGTCCGTATTTTTCTGCCGCCGTCTGAAAATTGCCCTGATCCTTGCGGTCAGTTCCCTGGGGCTGAAGGGTTTGGAAACATAATCATTTGCCCCGAGTTCAAGGCCTGTAACAATATCACTTTCTTCGCCTTTGGCAGATAAAATCACTATGGGCATGTCACTGGTTTCCTTGTCTGCTCTCATCCTGCGCGTTACTTCAAGGCCGTCAATTCCCGGAAGCATAAGGTCGAGAACCATGAGATCCGGTTTGAACTTTCTGGCCGCAGACAGGCCGTCTTCCCCTGACACGGCAGTAATCGTCTTATATCCTTCTTTTTCAAGATTATATGAGACAAGTTCCAGTATGTCCTGTTCATCATCCACGATTAAAATTTTTTGCTGCATGTCATTCCTGGTGTTTTTTTTGAAAGCCTTCAGCCGTCAGTACTCAGTTATCAGCTTTCACTCGATCATCAAGTTTTTCAATACCGCCGCCCTTCCATAAAAACTTGATAACCGGGTTTCAGTAAACAATTAGAAAATTCCCCCTGCTGGTTACTGACAGCTGATGGCTTTCATGATCTGTTGTGGCCGCTCAGGCCATAAAAGTTTATATGGTTAATACCCGTCCCTGATATTTATTTTAATTACCACACTGCTGTTCCTGTAATCCAGGATTTTTTAAAATATTTTTCTATTACTCAATTATCATTATACATTGTATTCATGGCGGACAATTTCACCCTTTACCAGATGGATCACTTCTTCGGCAATATTTTTAATATGATCACCGATACGTTCAAGATGCCTTGAAATCAGATATCTGTTTACAATTCTGCCGCAGTATTGCGGTGATTTAATAATGGCTGTTTTCATGCTGTCATAGGCCTCATTTCTCATGGCATTGACTTTTTTGTCCATTCTGATGGCCT